>CAILBQ010000458.1 GCA_903832475.1 uncultured Acidobacteriota bacterium
CATTTCTATTACTCGGACACGGAAATTCCCGGAAGCGCGACGCTCACCATCAATGGGGGCACCTTCACTTTCAACACTGGCTTCTATGACGCAAAATCAATCTCTTTCAAGGCGCAGCTTTGGGCCCCTGTCCCAAAGTGTTACAACTACAGTTTGACCGAACTTCAGGTGACCGTGGCCTATGGAGTCACGGGCTCTGAATATGCAGGAACGAGTTCCGTATCAGGTACCGTTGAAGCTTTGACTTCAAGCGATCCTTTAACTGCGGATGTCGACTGGAATTCGCCTACCCCAAATCCAAACCGATCAATTAATGTCAGTGCGTCACCGATTGGCTTTTCCATTCAAATCAACGCAGCGACGGCCGGGAGAGGATTACACGCCGTCGGTCACCTTGTGCCTCAAAGTTTCATGGTTACGTCGAATTGATGTTTTGAAATCGGCCTTAACCATTCACCTAGCAACCACAGGCGGATTTGAGGCGGGCCCCCAGAAGTAGAGCGAAACCAGAGTTCCTGTGGCCTGTGAGTATTCCGCGCCAGTTCGCTGGTCCCTGTTGGTCGCGTCGAGTTGATGAAGACGGCTCCTGGATACATCGGCTCTGGTTTCGCTGACTGTTTCGCAGCGGCTTTATAAGGATTCCCATACTTGAATAATCGATGACAGTGTGCTCCCGGCCTCGGTTCTGAGCCCTGCGTTTCAGCAGTGCTACCACGCCGGGTCTGTATCAGTAGACTTGTCCGCAGATTGACCCGAATTTACGCCGAAGGTTTCGCAAGCCCCAGTTGATTTGATTCGCGGCACGTCAACTTGGTGACCGCCGTGTTAGATTGGTTTTCCACGGAGGAATCGCTCGATGGCTACCGGCACACCCCCGGCAACCACGGAAAACTCGGAGTCTGTGTCCGCGCAGATTGCTGCCGCCAGCGAACTCCTGCTTGCTGCCACCCAGACCGCCGCCATGCAGACCATGGATCTGCAGCAGCAGGTCGCGCGTCTTCAGGCCCTGCTCGAAGTCTCCCGCCAAGTCCATAGCACCACCAACGAGCAGGAAGTCCTCGAAACCGTCCTCCGCATCGTTGTCCGCGAACTGGAAATGGCCGGGGCTGCTTTCGCTAATTCCGACCTGAGCTACGGTGAACCCATCCCGGAAGCCAGCGCCGGCACTCCACACGCCTTCTACACCTATCCGCTCAACGATCGCGAGGGCAAGTCGATGACGGAGCTGATCGTGGCTCCGCCCGACGGCCGCGCCATCACGCTCTACGAAGCCGACTTCCTCGAAGGCCTCGCGTTGCAAGCCGCCGTGGCCCTCGAAAATGCCCGCAACCACGAACGCAACTTGCAATGGGCCCGCGTCCAGCAGGATCTTGACGCCGCGCGCCAGATCCAGCGCTCCCTGCTGCCGCAGCGCATGCCGTCCATCGAAGGCTACTCCATCGCCGTCCGCTCCCAGACCTGCTACGAAGTCGGCGGCGACTACGTCGACATCATCCAGCTCCCCGACGGCGGCATCCTCATGGCCGTCGCCGACGTCGCCGGCAAAGGCCTCGCCTCCGCCATCATGGCCACCAGCTTCCGCGCCGCTTTCCGCGCCATGGCCGTTACCGGTATCCCGCTCGACCTGCTCGCGACGCGCATGAATCAGCATCACTGGCTGGAAGGCGAAGAAGCCCGCCGCCGCTACGTCACCGCCATCTTCCTCTGCCTCGATCCCGTCGCCGGCAAGGTGGAAATCGTCAACGCCGGTCACAATCCCGGCTTTGTCATCATTCCCGATGCCGCAGGTGCCTTCACGGAGCATCAAGTCGATGCCGCCGGCACGCCCCTCGGCCTACTGCCCGGCATGACCTACCGCAGCGAAGTCCATTCCATGCCCCGCGGCAGCCGCCTCCTGTTCTATACAGACGGTTTAACCGAAGTCTTCAGCGGTGACGAAGAATTCGGCCAGGACCGCCTTCTGTCCGAGTTTTCTCGTACACCAACCGGCAAAGCCGATGGTATTCTCGAAGCATTGTGGGTAGCCATCCACGGTTTCGCGGGCGGCGGACCTCAGGAGGACGACATGACGGCCCTGGTCCTGTGCCACCTGCCGGCGTCTCCCTCCCCTGGCTCGACCCAAAACGAACCCAGCTCCGAAGTCGTCTTCGATTCTGATTGCACGTCTGTGAGGGTGTCGGCATGAGCACGACTGCACCGCGCACCACCACGGTGGAAGTTCGCCTTCCTTCGCGACTGGGTTTTGAAAAAGTCGCCATGAGCACGGCTGCTTCCGTTGCCAAGCTGATGGGCTTTCGCGAAGAGCGCATCGAAGACCTGAAAACCGCCATAGCCGAGGCCTGCATCAACGCCATCGAGCACGGCAACCGCCTCAACGAAAAGCTCTCCGTGGGCGTCGTCCTCTCCGCCGACACCGATAAACTGGAAATCAAGGTGATGGACGATGGCAAGGGCATGAAAAATCTGCCCACCAAGCCAGACATCGACCGCAAAATGCACGGCGAAGAAGATCCGCGCGGCATGGGCATGTTCCTGATCCAGGCGCTCGTCGACGAAGCCGAATGGGTGGTCGGCACCAACGGCAAGGGCAGCTACGTCCGGCTCGTGATTCGCCTCGACAAAGAAGAAGGATAAAGAAGAGGCCTAATCAAGGGAGAAAGCCTCAGCCTTCGCGCCGGCATCTCCGTTACATCCGCAACCCGAACCATGGAGAAACATACCCAGTGCAGACCGATACCAAGGCGAAAACCGATCAGTTGACATCCCCCTCCGGCCAGCCCGTGACCGTCCTCCGCTTTGAAGGCGACATCTCATCGGCCTCCAAGGACGCTGTCATCGGCTCCTATCACGGCCTTTCCAAGCAGACCGTCAAGACCGTCCTGCTCGACTTCACCAAGGTCGAATACATCAACTCCAGCGGCATCGCTCTGGTCATCCAGCTGCTCATGGAAGCAGCCAACGCCGGCCAGAAGGTTCTCGCCTTCGGCCTCTCCGCCCACTTCCAGACGGTCTTCACCATGGTCGGCATCACCAAGTACGCCGGCCTTTTCCCCGATCAGGCCGCCGCCCTGGCGACCATTTAGACGAATCAGCCAGCCCGCGCATGCCGTGCTTGTTTCGCAAGTCGCGGCATGCGGCAACTCCTGGCAGCCCTCAAGGCCCAGGGTTCAGGCCGGCACGATAAACAACGCGGTTTTTACCCCGTTGACCGTCTCCGAAGTCACGCGGATCTGCTCTCCCTCCGTCGCATCCAGCTTTTCCCCGGGAGCGGCCCCGGTCGAAGTCTCCGCCACCGTATCCCCTCAACGCGGAACGTCTCTTCCTCGCCGGACGCCTTCTTGACCGTCACCGTGCGCCTCCCACGGTCAAACTTGACCAGCGTTCCGGTGATCTTTTCAAAGGGCCCATCCCCCAGACTCCGCAACGCCACAACCGTCCGCTCTCCGCCGTTGCCATAGTAGAAGACAAGTACTCGCTTTCCACTGTCTTTGAACGCGGTCGCCGGCGTCGACTCCCGCCGAACGCTCTTGTCAAAATCGACCGAATGCCCCCCTCCGGTCGCGTCTTTGAAGAGCCCCTCCGATCCGTCATCGGTCTGAATCTTGATCGTTTTCGCCGCGCCATCAATAGCGGTAACGGTACCCGCCAAAGCATGAACGACTTCTTGTCCACTGACTGACAGGGAAAGCGGCGCGACTGCGGCCGCCAGGAGGCACAAGCGCAAAGAGAATCTCATCATAGGTCATCTCCGGATTTGGTTGAGCTGCTTGGATGAATTTGCATGCTCTGCGGGTACGCGACGCGCGCCCGTCGTGAGGAAGGAGCCGTACTTTCATTCAGATGCCATTCCCGGAAGGGAGGAGAGCTCCAGCCATAGCAAAATTTTCTAGATGTGAGCGAAGTTTGCGCATATTTCTTGCAACTCTTGTGCTATAGTTGCATCAGATTATGTGAGCGGGTTGGACTGAGGGCCGAAGCCACTGGAACCCGCAACAAACTTTCAACCCATAAGGAGATTTCCATCATGGCTATCAGCCGCTGGTACCCCATCCGGGAAATGGCAACTCTGCAGAATCGTGTCAACTCTCTCTTTCAGGATTTCGCCGGCGAAAACGATCCGGTGACCACCGCCGCCTTCGCCCCGGCCGTCGATGTCTATGAGAACGCCGAAAAAGTCGTCCTCAAGCTCGACGTCCCCGGCATCAAGGAAGAAGACCTCGACATCCGTGTCGAAAACCAGACACTGACCGTCCGCGGGGAGCGCAAGTTCGAAAAAGAAGAGAAGGAAGAGAACTTCCATCGCATCGAGCGCCGCTACGGCAGCTTCTACCGCTCCTTCAGCCTGCCCACCTCCGTCGATACGGAGAACGTTCAGGCCAGCTATGATGCCGGCGTCCTCAAGCTCGAGCTGAAGAAGAAAGCCTCCGCCCAGCCCAAGCAGATCAAGATCGGCACGGGCGCGAACGGAACCGAAAAGACGGCCAACACCATCCACGCGGCCTAAGACCGCGGCACAGCCTTAAAGGTCGAAACGAGGTATTGCGGGCAATCGAAAGAGCGTATCGTTGCTTCATCTGCCGGGACGGGGCTTTTTCCCTGCTCCCGGCTTTCGTTTTCTGAATCAAAGAAATGAACCGAAAAGCTAGAGGCTGGAAGCTGAAGGCTAGGAGCTGAAAATGGCAATTCGTTGGGATAAATTGACGGTGAAATCGCAGGAAGCCATGCAGCAGGCCATCGCGCAGGCATCCGAACTCGGCAATCCCGAGCTGCAGCCCGTACACCTGCTGCTGGCCCTGATCGCCGACCGCGAAGGCGTGATCCTCCCCGTCCTCGAAAAAATCGGCGCGCCCATGCAGCGGCTCGAAGCCGAACTGCACGCAATTGAGGAGAAACTGCCTCGCGTTTCCGGCGCACAGGGCCAGCCCGGCCTCTCCAGCCGCCTCACCAAGGCTGTCGACCAGGCCTTCACCGAAGCTTCCAACTTCAAAGACGAGTACATCTCGACCGAGCACCTGCTCCTCGGCCTCTCCAAGCAGAAAGGCGACCCCGCCATCGACGCCCTGCTCGCCGTTGGCGCCACCCACGAAGCCATCCTGAAGGCCCTGACCGCCGTCCGCGGCTCCTCCCGCGTCACCGACCAGAACCCCGAAGGCAAATTCCAGGCTCTCGAAAAATACGCCAAGGACCTCACCGAACTCGCTCGTCGCGGCAAGCTCGACCCCGTCATCGGCCGCGACGAAGAGATTCGCCGCGTCATCCAGGTGCTCTCCCGCCGCACCAAAAACAACCCCGTGCTTATCGGCGAACCCGGCGTCGGCAAGACCGCCATCGTCGAAGGCCTCGCCCGACGCATCATGTCTGGCGACGTGCCCGACTCCCTGCGCGACAAGCGCGTCATCTCCCTCGACCTCGGTTCGATGCTGGCCGGCGCCAAGTTCCGCGGCGAATTCGAAGAGCGCCTCAAGGCTGTCCTCAAAGAAATCGAAGAAGCCAACGGCCAGATCATCCTCTTCATCGACGAGCTCCACACCTTGGTCGGCGCCGGAGCTGCCGAAGGCGCCATCGACGCCAGCAACATGCTCAAGCCGGCCCTCGCCCGCGGCGAACTCCGCGCCATCGGCGCCACCACGTTGAACGAATACCGCAAGTACATCGAGAAAGACACGGCCCTCGAACGCCGCTTCCAGATCGTCTACGTCGGCGAACCCAACGTTGAAGACACCATCGCCATCCTGCGCGGTCTCCGCGAGCGCTACGAGGCCCATCACAACGTCCGCATCAAGGACTCGGCCATCGTTGCCGCAGCCACCCTGTCGCATCGCTACATCTCCGACCGCTTCCTTCCCGACAAGGCCATCGACCTGGTCGACGAAGCCGCCGCCTCGCTCGCCATTCAGATCGGCAGCGTGCCCACCGAAGTCGACCAGCTCGAGCGCGAAGCCACCTCGCTCGAAATCGAGCGCGCCGCCCTCAAGCGCGAGACCGACGCCAACAGCAAGACCCGCTTCGCCGAAATCGAGCGCGAGCTCTCGACGCTGAAGGAAAAAATCAACGGCCTGCGCGCCCGCTGGCAGCAGGAGCGCGGCGCCATCTCCCGCATCTCCGAGCTCAAAAAGTCGATCGAAGCCCTGCGCTTCGAGGCCGAAGACCAAACCCGCAAAGGCCAGCTCGAACGCGCCGCACAGATCCAATACGGCGATCTTCCGCGCATGGAAGCCGAGCTCAGAAAGCTCTCCGACCTTCAGGACGGAGCCGTTGGTCACAACCGCTTGCTCAAGGAAGAAGTCGACGAAGAAGACATCGCCGGCATCGTCTCCAAGTGGACCGGCATCCCCGTCTCCAAAATGCTCGAAGGCGAAGTCAAGAAGCTCGTCCAGATGGAAGACCGCCTGCGCGAGCGCGTCGTCGGCCAGGATCTCGCCCTCACCACGGTCGCCAACGCCATCCGGCGCTCCCGCGCCGGCCTGAGCGATCCCAAGAAGCCCATCGGCAGCTTCATCTTCCTCGGCCCCACCGGCGTCGGCAAAACCGAAACCGCGCGCGCCCTCGCCGAGTTCCTCTTCGACGACGAAGCCGCCATGGTCCGCATCGACATGAGCGAGTACATGGAAAAACACGCCGTCGCCCGCCTCATCGGCGCGCCTCCCGGCTACGTCGGCTACGACGAAGGCGGCCAGCTCACCGAAGCCGTCCGTCGCCGCCCCTACTCCGTCGTCCTCTTCGACGAAATCGAGAAGGCCCACCCCGACGTCTTCAACGTCCTCCTGCAAGTCATGGACGACGGCCGCCTCACCGACTCCAAGGGCCGCACCGTCGACTTCAAAAATGTGGTCCTCATCATGACCTCCAACCTCGGCGCCAGCATGCTCATCGGCGACACCTTGAAGACGGAACAGGACTACGAGCAGGCGCAGGAATCGGTCATGCGCATCCTCCGCGAACACTTCCGCCCCGAGTTCCTCAACCGCGTCGATGACATCGTCATCTACAAGCAGCTCGGCCAGTCCCAGATGCACCACATCCTCGAGATGCGCCTCAACGAAGTGCAAAAGCTGCTCGAAAGCCGTGCCATCTCGTTAGAGCTGACCGAGCCCGCGGCGCAACTGATCCTGGTCACCGGCTCCGACGCGGCCTACGGCGCACGCCCACTCAAGCGCGCCCTGCAGCGCATGGTGCAGGATCCCCTGGCGATCAAGATCCTCAACGGCGAAATCGAACACGGCTCGCACGTACGAATCGACGTCGACCGCACCAGCAACCAGCTCCGCTTCGAACCCATGACCCGCGAAGCCATGGCGTAAGAAACAAGCGGTACGCGACACGCGAAAAGTGGCAAGTCGAGACTCAGGCGGGTGGAAGCTTTTCAGCTTCCTCCCGCATTTTCCTGTATGCGCCCGCCGCCATGAATTCAACTACCAGGATAGGGCTGCCGCAGGCAGCGGCGGAGGGAGCAGGGGCCTGCAGTGTCTGCGTAGGACCGACATGTCGTCGTCACAAAAGCTATTCAGGGCCAACGGCCCGCGTCATCACAGCCCAGGCCAACGGCCTGGGTGATGAGAGTTTCAACGTTGCAGGGCTGAAAGCCCGATCCATCTGCACCCCGGCACAAACCAGAGCAAGTTCTCACGGCGGCTGGCCCGATCGCGACCCGTCGCAAAACGTGAGGGTGCCCCCGCTCCCTCGCTTTCGGGGACCGGGGACGACGGCAACCAATCCCTCAGCGAGACCACGAATCAGAACCGGGTACCCATCCTTCGCGCCTTTGCGAAGGGTGGGATCGCGACCTCTCTCCAGCAGCACACAGGCTTTCAATCTTCACAATCCCCGCGCTCACCCCAACAGCAAATCAACCTTCTTCCCCAACAAGAACGGCCAGTCCGGCTGCATCGTGAGGAGCTAGGATTCGCATGAACCCGGTACATCAAGCCATCCTCACGTTGCTTCTCGATTCAAGGTAGGAAACCGCATCCTCGCCGCAATCTCAGAAGCACCCGCCCCACTCAAACTGGCAAGGCCGCACTCGCGGGCCTCCCCAGGACCGTCCCAAACAGGCGCTCCGCCAACTCGGCCGGCAGCGGTGGGCTGAACAAAAATCCCTGCGCCTCGGTGCATCCGTGCTGCTGTAGATAATCCAGCTGAGACTGGTTTTCCACCCCTTCTGCGATCACGTGCTGTTTCAAACTCTTGCCGATACCGATCATGGCGGAGACAAGATTGATCCCGTCCGGGTCCGACGTAACTTCTTGAACGAACGACCTGTCTACCTTCATCGTGTCCACCGGGAACCGCTGCAGATAACTGAAGCTGGAATAGCCCGTCCCAAAATCGTCGATCGCGATCTGCACACCCATCGCCTTCAGGTTCTGCAGGGTAATCAGCGTGGACTCAGCGTCCTCCATCAGCACCGTTTCGGTGATTTCCAATTCCAGGTTCCCTGGTTCCACTCCGGTCGCAATCAGCACCGCCCGCACGCAGGACAGGAAGTCTTTCGCGCGAAATTCCGCTGCCGATACATTCACCGCAATGGGCATCGCGCCCAGACCCGCATCGTTCCAGGCGCGCGACTGATGGCAGGCCTCCAGCAGCACCCACTGTCCGATCGAAACAATCAATCCGCATTCTTCCGCGATCGAGATGAATGACTCAGGAAGCAATAATCCATGCTCCGGGTGCTGCCAGCGGATCAGCGCTTCCATTCCCGTGATCCGTCCCGTGTCAAGATTGACTTTAGGCTGGTAATGCAGAAGAAACTGGTGTCCCCCCAGCGCGTAGCGAAGATCCCTCTCCAGCAAGAGGCGTGATGCAATCCGTACGCGCATATCGCTGCGAAAGAACTCATATCCATTGCGGCCGTGCAACTTGGCTTCGTACATCGCCGCGTCTGCATGCATCATCAGCGCTTCTGCGTCTGGCGCATCGTCCGGATAAACACTTCCGCCGATACTCACGCTGACGTCCAGACTTCTGTTGTCGATGTTGTGGGGCGACGCGATCGCACGCAGCAGCTTACGCGCGCAGACTTCGGCATCTTCCGCATGCTCGATCTGCGACAGCAGGATCACAAACTCATCGCCACCCAGCCGGCACACGGTATCCGTCCGACGCACGCACGCCGTCAGTCGTGCGCTGACCGACTGCAGCAGCTTGTCGCCCACCGCGTGGCCTAGCGAGTCATTGATCCTCTTGAACTGATCCAGATCGATAAACAAGACCGAGAGTTGCTTGTGCTGTCGTTCCGCCAGCGAGACGGCTTGCCTCAGGCGGTCATAGAAGAGCGCGCGATTGGGCAGGTTTGTGAGCACATCGTGCTGCGCGACCCGGGACGCCTCCAGCGAGACGGCGAGCGCCTTGCTCACGTCGCGTATTGCCATCACCGCTCCATTTTGTCGACCCGTACGGTCGGTCACAATCGTGACCCGGCACTCAATTCCAAATTCAACCCCGTCGCGACGCACCAGCGTACAGTGAAGCGTCGAGACTTCCGCGTTTCGCTTCCAATCGCCTTGCATCACCTTGGCGACTCCATTGTCGACAGCTTCACCGGTGGCGCTGTCGACAAGTCGCAGCACTTCGCCAACGGGGCGTCCCGTCGCCTCCTTTCGCGACCATCCAGTCATCTTTTCAGCGAATAGATTCAGATACGTGACACCGCCCAGTTTGTCCGTCGTCAGCACCGCCTCCCCGATCGAATCCAGGATGGCGTTGGCAATTTCAATCTTGATCGCCACTGTCTCCGCCGCGTGCCGGTACACCATCCTGCGCACCGCCCGGCGTAACTCGGAGCCATCAGCCTCCTCTTTCAACAGGTAGTTATGTGCACCATTCCTCACCGCCTGGCGCGCAGCGGCCTCGGTCGATGTTTCACTCAGGATCAAAATCGGCACATCCGACGCCGCCCTGAAGAGAGTGTCCAGCGACTCGTTCGTCTCGCTGCCGGGCAGACTCAAATCGAGTACCGTCGCGGCAACCCCTCCGTCGCGCAATCGTTCGACCCCATCCTGGAGGCTGGTGACCCACTCTACCCTGAGACTCTCCTCTGTCACAGCGCCCAGCTTGCCCAGAAGGATCGCCGCCTCGTCAACATCCGCCGCGATCAACAATACGCTCCCTTCGCCAGGCTCCAAAGGGGTAGGCTCCGCGAACTCGCGGCCCAGGTTAGTCATATTCCCGCATCCATGATTTCCCTCAAGCTGTTTTCGATTTTGTTTTTGTAACTCGCATCTTGGCTTCGTCCACCGCCATGAAACGGAGCATTTGCTGCTTGAGTTGCGCGTCCACTTCATCCGCAATGGTCACGACGGCAGGCAGTACCAGGCTGAAATCAAGGTGCTTCTGGCTCTTGTGCAACATCGAAAAAATGCTGACCTGCAGCAGGCGGGACTCTTCCACCGCCATGGCCACCGTATACCCCTGCTGACATCGCAGGTTGCCGTGTTGAGACGCTGCTGCTGAAATCGGCGCTTCGGTGCCCTCTCCCAGCCGCAAACGACGAACGACGTCATGCAGCAGTTGCGGCAAATGTCCGGTTCTCTCTTCGAAATTCAGGGGAATTCTCGCCAGATCAGGCGACTTGTCAACACGCGCCAGCCAGTCTTCAATCACGGCGTGCGACTGACGTTCCAGGACGTCCGCCACAGTTTCGGGAACCCGACTTTTCTTCTCAATCAAACCTTGCGAAGGCTTCTTAGCCTGACCCATTCCCGTCTCCTGTGGCGCGCGATGGCGTGTCCATAACAGTCCCGATCTATAGTCCTCACGCTACGCGGTCCCTTCTGAACAGGTCTGATCCATTGAGACCGTTCAGGCGGCAACCCGCTCATAATAAATGGCTTGTTCCTGCTTTTCGCCGCGAACGCTCGTAGGCGATCGCTCAGCTGCCTTCCCAGAACGGGAAGCGAGTGAAAAACAAATGCGGCGAATGAGTCACGTGAGTGATGAGAGTTTCAACGTTGCAGGGCTGAAAGCCCGATCCATCTGCACCTCGGCACAGCCAGAACAAGTTCACGAGCAGGCACGCCAGGCCCATGAACAGGCCCCATCCACATCGCGGCCTTCAGGCCCGGGCCTTTCTGCGGTCTCCTGTCTCCTGCCCATCTGCAATTTGCGGACGAAGATCGAACCCGTCATACTTCACCCATGGGAGAACTGGTAACGAAGGTAGTTCGTGACATCGACGCGGCACAGACATTCGAAGACATCAAAGACTGGATCTGGATGGCGGGCGATCTTATTCGGAGGGCGGCGCAACCTGACTATCCGAGCTTCCCTGAACTCGACGGGGAAACGGTGACATGGTCCGAACGTCTCGACTTGAAAGAAGCAATCCTCCGCGCACTCGAACGGAACTCCGACCCCCTTTGGGTCTGTTCTATGCTCTCGGTACTAAGCGATACGAGGGATCGCGACCTGAAGAAGCTCTATATCAATGCACTGGCTGCTCACCTAACGGTGCTGAAACAAGCCAACGGCATCGTATACGCCTCATTACTTGCACTGCGCGATATCGACGAGCCTGTATTCGAGGGCGCACAATCCCTATGCGGCATTGACTATGACAAGAACGTCAACGAAGCGAATCAATATCTGAAACGTCACGGCATCCTCATCCCAGGCTGATCCGCATTTCACTCCGCGAAGACTTCACCCAGCGCCGTCAGGGTCGCCTTCAGCACGGCCGCGCTCACGGCGCCGGATCGCTTCACCAGCCGCGCCTTGTCCACCGCCCGAATCTGGTCCAGCAGGATCAACCCTGTTTTCCCCGCATGTCGCACAGCAATGCGAAAAGGAGCCGGCCTGTTCCCCGTCGTCATCGGCGCAACAATCGCGGTGCGCAGGTGATCGTGCATCTCCGGCGGAGAAATCACGACGCAAGGCCGCGTCTTTTGAATCTCGCTGCCTACGGTTGGATCAAGGTTCACCAGCCAGATCTCGCCCCGCTTCAGCCTCGCCGGAGTCACCACTGCAGTTCCGCGTCTTCCTCGTTGCCGAATTCGGGCATCACCAGCGCATCGTCCCCACCTGACGCCAGCTTCTTCGCCGCTTCAGCCCATCCAGTTCGGGACCCATCTTTGGGCCGCCGCAACACCAGCGCATCCCCTTCCACGCGCAGCTCCGCCTTGTCCTCCAGCCCCACCTGCTGTAGCAGCGGCTTAGGAATCAAGATCCCTTGCGAATTCCCCAGGCGTCGAATTGTGGTGAGCATTGCTTTCTCCAAGTTGCAACAATGTTATCACGACTGACTTCGTGCAGATTGCCAACCTGCCTCCGCCACTATCCATTCCCAAATCAGGAAAAGCAAAAATATAGATGTTCTGAATTGACTGACCTGAGCGCACAATAGAACTAGCCTTCGACTACCAGCATCGTAAGGTTCCGACGGTGTCGATCCGAAGGCTGAAACCGATCGAAAGGCGCCCCAAAGCGCCCCTTTTCCGCCCCGGTTTCCATTCGTAAATGGAAGAGGAATAAAGAGTTAGGGCAAAGAAAAGCAAAGCGCCCCACCCCCCTCCCCCCCCATACTACGCTCTTTCTTCGCCCCGTTCTCATTCACGATTCAAACAGCGGAAATCCACGCGGCCCAAAACCGGAGCCGCGCGAAGCCTAAATGCGTCTTTCGTTCCTGTCTTTACAGCGTCGCCATGTCGATCACGAAGCGGTATTTCACATCCTGCTTGAGCATGCGCTCGAAGGCTTCGTTGATCTGCGCAATCGGAATCACTTCAACGTCGGCTGTGATGTTGTGCTTGCCGCAATAGTCAAGCATCTCCTGCGTTTCCGGCATGCCGCCGATGATCGATCCGGCAACCGCTCGACGCCGAAACGCCAGGTTCATGGTCTGCACTGTCGGAGGAACTTCAGGCAATCCAACCAGCGCCAGCGTTCCATCGCGCTTGAGCAGGCTGATGTATGCGTTGATGTCATGCTGCGCCGAAACGCAGTCCAGGATGAAGTCGAAGGAGTTAGCCTGCGCGGCCATCGCGTCCGCATCCTTCGACAGCACCACTTCATCGGCGCCAAGCTTGAGTGCATCTCCGCGCTTCGACTCGGACGTGGTGAATTGCACGACACGCGCTCCAAAGGAGTGAGCAAACTTCAGCGCCATGTGACCAAGTCCGCCAAGCCCGACAATGCCGACCTTCTTTCCCGGTCCAACCTTCCAGTGCCGCAATGGCGAATACGTCGTGATTCCCGCGCACAACAAAGGCGCAACGCCGGCCAGATCCAGGCCTTCCGGAACGGTATGCGCGAAGCGCTCATCGACCACGTAGTTGCTGGAATATCCGCCCATCGTGATCGAACCATCGACGCGATCCGGAGCCGCATACGTCGGGGTCATGCCGTTGTCGCAGTAATTCTCTTCACCGGCCTCGCAACTGGGACAAGCGCGGCACGAATCGACGATGACGCCGATCGCCGCGATCTGCCCAACCTTGAACTTCTTGACGTCGCTGCCGACATGTGTGACGCGGCCAACGATCTCGTGGCCGGGAACCAGCGGAAACATGGAAATGCCCCATTCGTTGCGGGCCATGTGCAGGTCAGAGTGGCAGACGCCGCAGTAAAGGATGTCAACGGCGATGTCGCTTGGGAGCGGTTCGCGTCGAGAGAAGGCAAAGGGTGCGAGCGGAGAAGTGTTGTTCTGGGCGGCGTAACCGTGCGATGCGGGCATGAAGATTTCCCTTTCAGAGAAGGTGGTACGAGATGAAGTCTAGCGCACTTCCTCAGAGCGTTTGTGAAGGGAATATGATTCAGTTTCACGCGCAACACGATATGGTTTTGTTGACTTCCCAAAAGAAAGTCTGAGGTCTCAGTGAGCCCATCCAGATGTGTGCAAGAGGCGCGGCGTGATCCGAAACACTCTCACACTGCTGCTCCCGATGATTGGGGAAGTTGCCGTGCTGGCGATTGCCTTGCGGAGAGGCTGCTGGCGCAGATTTCCGGTGTTTTGTGGGTACTTCGCGTGGATTTTTCTTTGCGATCTGCTGTATTTGCGCGTGGAATGGGGCGTTTCCGCCGATGCGTATTTTCGGCTGTTCTATATAGGTTTTCCCATCGATTGGGCGGTGCGCTTCCTGGTCCTGACCGAAGTTGTGTTGGCGGTTTGGAAAAGGCAGCAGACGACGCGCAGCAGGCGTTTGGAGTTTGTGCTGGTGTTGATGTTGTTTGCGGGGATGGACACACTGGGGCCGATTGCGCAGCTATTCGCGCCGAGTGCTATGCATTTCGAATCGGCCTTGTATGGACGTCTGGATGCTTTGCTTTCCTTGCTCGTTGTAGTCTGCTGGCTGATGCTGGAGGGTCTGCAGAGGCAGCTGTCTTTTTCTCGCATGGATCTTGAGTTGCCGATCTTGCGTGGTCTTGGGGTGAACGCGGTTGTAAGCCTCTCGACGGGACAGGCGCGTCGGACGCTGTCGAGCGAATGGCATTCGATGATTGACGTTCTACAAACAGGCAGCTATTTAGCGGTTCTGATCTATTGGATGTTCTGCTTGTCGCGAAGTATGCCAACGCTGGATGATGCGGAGGCCTAAAGGAGGCGAGCCGTGCGTCGTTGCGGTCAGGGTCGACGGGCAATGGCGACGCGAGGAATGCCCTGATAGTCGGGCAGGAAGCGAATGTCCTGATAGCGAAATTGCTCGAGGATTGCCGTAATCTCTGGCTGCTGGCCGAAGCCGATTTCCATGACTAGAAAAGCATTCGGATTCAAAACCGGGATTGCTTCGGGGATGAGGCGGCGATAGATCGCGAGGCCATCGGCACCGGCAAACAGTGCTGTGGCTGGCTCGTGGTCGCGAACTTCGATGGAGAGGGAAGCGCTGTCAGCTTCCGGAATGTAGGGCGGATTCGAGGCAATCATGTCGAAGCGGCGGCCGGCCAAAGGCGCGAGCAGGTCGCCTTTGAGGAATTCGATGTGTAAGGCGTTGGATTCGGCGTTGCGGCGGGCGATGTTCAGGGCTTGCGGGGAAAGGTCGGTTGCGGTGAACTTCGCGTTGGGCAGGGAATGGGCGAGGGCGACGGCGATGGCTCCGGAGCCGGTGCCGATGTCGGCGATGTGCGGGGCGGGAAACTGCGCGGCAAGGCGTATGACTTCTTCCACGAGGTGTTCGGTTTCGGGGCGAGGGATGAGGACGCCGGGCGAGACCTGGAAGGGGAGGCCGTAGAACTCGGTCGTGCCAGTGATGTATTGGATGGGTTCGCCGGTACGGCGCCTTGCAACAAACGATTCAAATTCAGCCTTGAACCTCGGCATGACCGTCTGGCTTTGATGCGACAACAGCCACGCCTTATCTCTGCTGGTATTGCCTCGCTGGAGGAGGTGCAGGAGCAGGGTTTCGGCATCGAGTCTTGCCCGCTCTGGATGTGGACCTTCGCCCAGCGAATACTCTGCAGCCGCACGGAGCGAGCGCAGAGTATTTGGCTTAGGCGGCATTGGCTTCGGCTTTGAGTTTCTGGTCCTGGTCGTCGGCAATGAGGGCGTCAACGATGGATTGCAGGCGGCCTTCCATGATGAGGTCGAGTTGGTGGAGGGTGAGGCCGATGCGGTGGTCGGTGAGGCGGTTCTGGGGGAAGTTGTAGGTGCGGATTTTTTCGCTGCGATCGCCGGTGCCGACCTGCTGTTTGCGCTCCTTGGCGAGGGCGTCGTGCTGCTTCTGCATTTCTACTTCGTAGAGGCGTGAGCGGAGGACGCGCATGGCTTTTTCGCGATTCTTGATCTGGGACTTCTCGTCCTGACAACTCACTACCGTATTGGTCGGGATGTGGGTGATGCGGATAGCGGAGTAGGTGGTGTTGACCGATTGGCCGCCGGGACCGGAGGAGCAGAAGGTGTCGATGCGCAGGTCTTTCATCTCGACCTTGACGTCGACTTCTTCGGCTTCGGGTAAAACCGCGACAGTAATGGCCGAGGTATGGACGCGGCCCTGCGTTTCGGTGGCGGGGACGCGCTGGACGCGATGGACGCCGCTTTCGAACTTCATCTGCGAGTAGACGCGGGTGCCTTCGACAAGGAAGATGATTTCCTTGAGGCCACCGACCGACGACTCGGATTCGGAAAGGACATCGATCTTCCAGCGGTGCTGCTCGGCGAAACGCTGGTACATGCGGAACACTTCGGCGACGAAAAGAGAGGCTTCGTCGCCGCCGGTGCCGGCGCGGATTTCGACGATGACATTCTTCTCGTCGTTGGGGTCTTTGGGGAGGAGCATGACTTTGAGCGCAGCTTCGGCGGCTTCGAGACGGGGAGTCAGCTCGGCGAGCTCTTCGGCGGCCATCGCGGCGAGGTCGGCGTCGGGCTCGGAGGCCATCAGCGTGGCGTCTTCGATGGACTGCTTGAGTTGCTTGTACTTGCGGAACTCTTCGACGACTTCTTCGAGGTCGCGGTGGGCCTTGGAGATCTTATGCATGGCTTCGCGGTCGGACTGGACGGCGGAGTCGGCCATCTGGTTGCCGAGGTCAATGTAACGGTCTTCCATCTGCTGGAGGCGGTCAAACATGGGGTGCTTTCTGGCCGAGAGTCAGGCCCGCAGCCGGCGCAGGCTGCTTTTCATTGGATGATTGAGTTTGGAAATGGGCGCAGGTGCAGTGTGGGCGGCGGGAGCCGCTAGAGGAGCGCCGGGATGGGCTGGTGGAGGGCCATCTGGTTTCATCTCTATTTTAGCGCGAAACGCCTTGCGATCAATAAAATGATGGCGCCTACAAAGGTTGTAGGCGCCCCACTTGGAGGATTCCTATGGCACGACAGGCAGGATGAGGTTGGATTCGTGGTTGGGGATGGAGTAGATAGAGATGGTTGCCGGTTTGTAGTCTTCGGGCTTGGCGGTCATGATGTTGGGGACGAAGGTCTGGGGGTTGCGGTCGTAGAGGGGAAACCAGGTGCTTTGGATTTCAACGAGAACCGTGTGGCCTTTTTTGAAGACGTGGTCGATGGCGTGGAGGCTCCATTTGATCTCTTCGACGGCGTTGGGTTTGAGGGCCTCGGGGTGGTCGAAGCTGGTTTTGTAGCGGCCGCGGAAGATTTCCATGTTCGTCATGAGCTGGTAGCCGCGCATGGTGGGGTCGGGATCGTCTTCGGGATACTGATCAATGAGCTTGGCGACGAAGTCTCCATCGCTGCCGGTGGTGGAAAGAAAGAGGTCGGCGATGACGTCACCGGTGACGGTGAGGTCGTGATCGAGGACGGGCAGCTTATACAGAGCCACGTCTTTGCGATCGGAGACGAAGCGCTGATCTTCGATCATCCACGTGCCCCATTTTGAGCCTTCGCCGTAGGTGGGCTGGATGGGGCGGTGGCGGTACGGGACCGGGTTGGCAGGATCGGAAACGTAGCTGAGCTTGCCTTCCGGGCAGGAGGTATCGGGAGCGATGGTCTGGTCGCCGCAGAGGTTGAACGCGGTGGGTTTGGCTTCGACGGGCGGGAAGTGGGCGTAGCGTTTCCAGGTATTGGAGCCGGTCTGGAAGCTGGCCGTGTCCTGGAGGTCGAAGGCTGGGTCGTCTTTCAAGTAGTGGGCGAAGAAGGGGGCTTCGATCTGGGATCGATATTCCTTGCCGATGGATTCGCCGTACTGGAGGGCGCCGAGGTGGCGTGACGACGAGCCCCAGGAGCCGTGGCGCCAAGGGCCGAGGACGAGGAAGTTTTCGTGCTTGGTGTCGTGTGGTTCGAGGCGGGCGTACTCCTCCTGCGGTCCCCACATGTCTTCCTGGTCGTAGTAGCCGCCGACTGTAAGAGTAGGGACGGCGACTTTGTCTAGGTGGAGTTCGACGGCGCGGGAACTCCAGAAGGAGTCAAAGGCTGGGTGCTCAAGGAAGGCCTGCCAGGTGGGAAGTTTCTTTTTGATGCCGGATTGCTTAACGTCTTCGACGAAAGAGCCGCGTTTGAGGAAGTAGTCGAAGCCGTCAACGGGCTTGCCTGAGGCGTCCTTGCCGTAGTCGACTTCAGTGGATTCCTTGCTGGACTCGAGACCGATGGCGTAGTCATAACCGTAGGTCTGGCGGAAAGCGCCGTTGTGGAAGAAGTCGTCGCCCATCCAGACATCGATCATTGGGGCCTGCGGAGAGATCGCTTTCACGGCGGGGTGAGGGTCGATGCCGGCTTCCATGGCCAGGAATCCGGGGTAGCTGGTGCCGATCACGCCGACACGGCCGTTGTTGTTGGGGATGTTTTTGACCAGCCAGGCGATGGTGTCGTAGGCGTCGGTTGATTCGTCAACGGCTTTGGGGTTGGAGTGGTCGGCCAAGGGGCGGGACATGACGAATTCGCCTTGAGACTTGTAGCGGCCGCGGATGTCGCCGCAGGCGTAGATGTAGCCGGCGCGGGCGAGCTCGGGGCGACCGCGGAAGAAACTGACCTGAGTGGTACTGTCACAGCCGTAGGGCGTTCGCTGGAGGAGAATGGGCAGCGGGCCGGGCAGGTCGGTGGGGACCAGGTAGACGACATGGAGCTTGACCTTGTCGCGGGCGGCGATCATCTCTTCCTTGCGCTCGTAGGCGTGGAAGAGGTGATGGACGGGTTCGCCGGTTCGCTGGAATTCGAGATCGGGATCGCCCTGCGCGACGACAGTCAACCTGGGGGCACCGGCTGCGGAGGAAAAGCGGAAGGTGACGTGTTCGGCAGGGATGGAAAATTCAGTGGCGGAAACCGGCGTCAGCGCGACCGGCACCTGGCGCTCGCTCTCGAAGTAGAGCTTGCCGTCTTTGCCGTAGAAGCTGAGCGGCGTGTCAGGGCCGTTGGCATTGGTATATTCGCCGGCGATGGCGTCGAAGTGGGACGTAGTGGCGGGACTTTGGCGGGCGAGGACGGGGATGGATGCGAGCAGCAGGAAGATGGACAGGAGCGATTTCGGGAACAATGTTCGAGCCTCCATGGGTCTAGGAAGCCAGATTAGCAGCCGCGGCGATGCGGAACGAGGAGGGTCTGCCCCAAACTGCAAGCGGATTTCTGGGTTTTTCTGAAAGAGGAGAGTTTGGCGGGGATGTTATCGAGGCGATTCGTGGACAAATAGCGGACGACTCAGGTCAGGGAGGTCAGACGAGTTTTGAACCGAGACCCCAGCTCTCGAACAAAGGCCACCTCCGGGGAGATGGCCTTGACGTCGCGTAGATGGAATTGGGCTAAAAAGGATTGATCTTGGCCAAGCCCTTTTTCTTTTTCTTTTTGCTGGAAGACTCTTCGCTCTCGTCAAGTTTGGGCTTTTTCTTGCTGGCCTTGGCGTTGGGCGGGGTGGTCGGTGCGGTTTGCGCGGGGACTTGGCCGGGCTTGATGTCGTTGACCTGGTCGGGAGCGGGAGCGGGGGCTTCGGCGGCGGGAAGCGCAGTTTCCGTTGTGGCTACTGACTTGACTACGGCGTTGGGGTCTTCGGCGGGCTTGGCCGGGGCATTGGGCGCGGCGACGATGCTGGCTCCGATACCGGTGCTGCCGCTGCCGTTACCGCTGTCGCCGGGGACGTTCTCAAAGGTGAGCGGGGCCTGGGGACGGTCGGAGCGGGGTGGTTCGCCGTTGGTGGTGGGCACGGGAGCGGGGGCGGTGGCATCGGGTGAAGCGGGCTGTCCGGCTTTGAAGGCGGCGACGAAGATGGCTTGATTTTCGCGGGTAATGTCGGGCGCGATGACTCGCTTGGGCGAGGTCATGGTGGGTTCGCCGACGTGGGCGGCCTCAACGGTGAGCGGGCCATGCTTGATCATGCCCAGGGTCTTGTCGGTGAATTTCAGGGGCTGGTGGCTACGCTCTTCCGCATCATT
Organism: uncultured Acidobacteriota bacterium; assembly: GCA_903832475.1. GTDB lineage: Bacteria > Acidobacteriota > Terriglobia > Terriglobales > Acidobacteriaceae > Acidicapsa. Next base: position 19,735 of record CAILBQ010000458.1, read on the forward strand.
CTCGGCAACGGCTTCCTGGGTCGGCTCGGGAACGGGGCGATTCATGGCGACGAGGCGATCGCGAGCGTCTTCGACGTGAGGCGCCATGGGGTAGCGGGTGATGACGTGGCCGTAGGCGTTGGCGGCTTTGTCGAGATAGACCTGCTGGAGGCGTTCGCGGACGGCGCCGGGCATACCCTTTGCCATGTTGATGCTGCGGGCTTCGCCGGCGTAGGCGTCGCCGATGGTGAGCCAGACCTGGTCATTCTTGCTGTAGAGGGGGTACGTGTCGGCGACGGTCTGGAGGCGGGCGATGGTGCCGGCCCAGTTCTCGCGGCTGGCGTAGTAGGTGCCGATGAGGAATTCGCGTTCGCCGAGGACCTCCTGGACTTCGCGGAGCTTCTGCTTGGCGCGTGGGACCAGGGAGGAGTCGGGGAACTGGTCGATCATGGCGCGGTATTCCTGTTCGGCGCGGACGGCATTGTTGAAGTCGCGGTCGGGCTTTTCCATCTGCATGAAGTAGATGTCGGCGACCTTCATCTGGGCTTCGGCGGCTTCAGCGGCCTGGGGGAAGAAGGTGATGAAGTCCTTGTACTCGGCCTCGGCCTGGGTGAGGGCGGCGGTGCCGCCTTCCTTGAACCAGGCATCGCCGACGGCGAGCTTGGCGCGCATCTGGTATTCCGAGCTGGGGTAGGTATTCAGCAGGGTCTGGAGATCAAGACGAGCGACGTCAAAGCGGCCCTTTTTGAGGGCGATCATGGCCTTGTCGAAGAGCTCCTTGTCAGGCTGACGGCTGGCGACGTTGGCCAGCGGGTTCGCGCTCAGGTCTTGGTTCTTCTTCTTTTTCGGGGCCTTGGTTTTGGCGGCTTCGGCAGGAATCGCAGCGAGGACGAGGGCCAGGATACTCAGGGTTGCGATGCTGGCGACCGTGCGGCCTGGGTGGAAGACGCGGCGTGCCGGCTTGATGGAGAACAAATTCATATCACCTCTATGCTGGTCGCGGGCGGTTGGGGTGACCGTGCGGCGACTGTGATTCCCAAATTCTGAAAAACTTATGCGGCGGCTGATTCTCCGGCTGCGGCGCGGGCGGCTTTGAGCAGTTCGCGCGCGTTCTCTTCGGCTTTGCCGTCGCCGAACACAGCATTGCCCGCAACCAGTAGGTCCGCACCTGCTTGGACTACCTGGGCAATGGTATCGTGAGCCACGCCACCGTCGACTTCAATTCTAAATGCCAGGCCTTCTTCCGCGCGGATCTTCGCCAGGCGGCGAATCTTGTCGAGCGCGAAGGGGATGAATTTCTGGCCGCCGAAGCCGGGATTCACGCTCATGATGAGGACGTGGTGGAGCATGGGGAGGATGTCATACAAGACCTGAACGCGGGTGGCGGGGTTGAGAACGACGCCCGGTTTCATGCCGTGATCGATGATCATCTCGAGGGTGCGATGCAGGTGCGGGCAGGCTTCGTAGTGGACGCCGATCCAGTTGGCGCCGGCCTCGGCGAAGGCGGGGATGAACTCGTTGGCGTTCTCGATCATCAGGTGGCAGTCGAGGGGCAGGCTGGTCGCCTTGCGCAGACTCTTCACGACTGGGGGCCCTAGGGTAATGTTGGGGACGAAGTGGCCGTCCATGACATCGACGTGGATGACGGTGCCGCCGCCGCGTTCGGCCGCGGCGACGTCGCGGGCCAGGTTGGCGAAATCGGCGGAGAGGATCGAGGGTAGGAGTTCGACCATAAAGGAGGCCGGAAACGGGGTCCGGAGACCTTCAGTGTATCAGCCGGGAAGGTGCGGGCCAGGTTGGCGCGAAGGCGGATGCGGGAGGATGCGGGACGCGGTTCAGGACGCATGGGCCGGGCATGCAGCCCTGGGGTATCTTTGGCGGCTAACCCAGGCCGTCGTCGAGCTTCGCTCGTGGCTTTGGCCTGGGCTGGGATGAGGCGCGCCGTTGGCGCTGAGAAGGCAATTCACAGCGGCGAACTGGGGCTGTATGCTGGTGGCCGAATTGCAAACGCTTTCAATGGAGGGTTTTTCGATGCGTCTGGGTGGCTTGTTGTGCGGTGGATGCTTGTGCTGTGTGGTAGTGCTGACGGCGGTGCAGGCTTCTGGGCAAGAGAAGGCAGCGATGACTCCACCGATGGGGTGGAATAGCTGGAACCACTTCGCTGACAAGGTGACGGATGCCGATGTGCGGGCGGCGGCGGACATGATGGTCTCGACGGGGATGAAGGACGCCGGGTATGTCTATGTCAACCTCGACGACACCTGGGAAGGCGAGCGGGACGCGCAAGGGGTGCTGCACACCAACAAGAAGTTTCCCTATATGAAGGGGATGATCGACTACGTCCATTCGAAGGGGTTGAAGTTTGGGATTTATTCGTCGCCGGGAGCGAAGACCTGCGGCGGCTACGCGGGCAGTCTGGATCACGAGGCGCAGGACGCGAAGATGTATGCCGACTGGGGCGTGGACTTTCTCAAGTACGACCTTTGTTCGTATGAAGACGTGATGCTGAAGGCGCAGGCAGAGCATCCGGAAGACGCGGGGATCAAGAAGCGGATGATGGTTGCCGCGTACAAGAAGATGGGCGATGCGTTGAAGGCGACGGGGCGGCCGATCGTGTACAGCCTGTGTCAGTACGGGGTCGATCAACCGTGGGTGTGGGGGCCGAGCGTGGGCGCTTCCATGTGGCGGACGACCGATGACATCGATGATTCGTATGGGCGGATGATTGCGATTGGCTTCAGCCAGGTGGGGTTGAGCAAGTTCGCCGGGCCGGGGCACTGGAACGATCCCGACATGCTGGAGATCGGCAACGGCAAGATGACCGACGCGCAGTACCAGACGCACATGACGCTGTGGGTGATGCTGGCGGCTCCGCTCCTGGCCGGCAACGACCTGAGCAAGATGACCGACGCCGACAAGCGGCTGCTCCTGAACAAGGAAGCGATTGCCGTCGATCAGGATGCGCTGGGCAAACAGGGCGACCGGCTGTATGTGAGCGGGGATCTCGAAGTGTGGACCAAGTCGCTTTCGGGCGGGCGCGTAGCGGTGGCCATGTTTAACCGGAGCTGGTCGACGCGTGATGTTTCGGTGGACTTGGCTGAGATTGGGTTTAAGAGCGGGGCGAAGATTCGCGATGTGTGGAAGGAGAAGGATTTGGGGGAGAAGAAGGGGATGGTGGTGGACACGCTGCCTAAGTGGAGTGCGACGCTGCTGATTGTGAGCAAGTAGGATTGCAGGCAATTCATAGTTGTTTTTCTGAGGGCGAGTCAAGCAAGAGGGGACTTCAGTTTTCTGGCGATGCGTTCGAAACGAAGGACTTGCATCGATGGGCATGAAGGCCTAAGTGCGGTAGGCCAGAAAGGCTGCAACTACTCGACCGGTGTGCACCTCACAGGACCGGGAATCACACGAATTGACGGTCGCGGGAAGAGCTTTAACTCGACGGGGTAGGCAATGGCTGAGGGCGTGCTTATTTCTTCGGGTGGCGTGCCCGGATCACCCGCAACCCATTCCTTATCTCCTTCATTGCGGTACCCAGTGCATTTCGGTGCCGTTGCTAACGCCAATCCATATAGTCTCTTGTACTTTCCCCAGCAACTCGCTCCATCTTTGGGTATCGAGCAAGCGCCGCCTACTACGCGTGAATATTTGAGCGAGATAGTTCCATCCCGATTGTGTAAGAACGCCAAATCACTCTTCCATTCGGTCGAATCCTCGAATAGTTTCTTTCCCGTTTCCAGATCTAGAATCCGGAAGGGCATACCGCCGTTGCCGTCGCCGTCTGCTGCATGCAAGAACAGAAGCGATCTTTTGATCCCTTCGAAACCCCACCACGCCGTAGCCATGAATCGTTCTGTAGAAGCATGCGCCAAGCGGCACGGAGGAGCGTCGTTGTTGATGACAGGTGTGACCGTAACCCAGCGCACTCCTTTCAGCCCCGGGTTGTTCAGTTGCTTGACCATAAACTTCTGGTAGTAGAAACAGGAGAGCTGAATTCGAGAGGGGTTATTTGCCATGAGATAGCGGGACCGGCCAAGACTGATGACCGTCTCGCGAACGGGCTTGTCAAAGGACTCGGAATGTCCCGTCAAGCTGCAAATCGTCATCCCCAACACGATTACAGCAGCTAGGAATATCTTTGCTGTGGTATCTTCGCGAACCATGCACAACAGTGTATTCCCCGTCTTGCGCAATAAAAGCGAGGCTTATTCATCTTCAGCGCAGGCTGGCGGCTGCGACGCGGCCAATGCTGCGCAGGATGGCTTTGACGGGCCAGCCCGTGGGGTCCTTTTCATTCGCGGAGGGGAAGCAGATTTCGCCGGTGCGCTTTTGCTGCGGGCGGTAGTACCAGCGGGCCAGCAGGGCGAGGTGGCCCTGACTGGTGGTCGCGCTGGGCGGCGGCAGCGGAGCGGTGAGGACGGCGAGGGCTGCGTCGAGCCGCGCTTCGAGCATGTCGCGGGAGGCTCGGGCAGACACGGGGCCTGCGTCCTGATTCGGAGCCGGGCTTTCCGGGACTGGCTCGAGCGCCATGGGCTGGGCAAAGAGCGAGCTCGATCCGGACTGCTCGTTCTGGATGCGCATGCCGATGGTCGAGAACGGCGCTGGCCCGCGGAACTGGCCGCCTTCGTAGAGGAAGACGGAAACCTGGCTGGCCTCAGGCGATACCTGAAGGATCACGGCGCGGAGCTCGCTCAGCGGGTGGGTGAGTTCAGGGGCCAGGGCGCGAATCGACTCGACACGCTGGTACTGGGCGTGGACGGCGGCGGCGGCTTCGAATTCCAGGTCTTCGGCGGCCTTTTGACGTTGTTCTCCCAGGACAACCAGCTTGCTTTCGCCGCGCGTGGCCAGGAAGCTCCTGACGGATTCGGCTTCTTCGTTGTAACGAGCGTCGCTGCAGCCCTGATAGCAGGGAGCGAGGCACATCTTCATTTCGGAGTAAACGCAGCCGGGATGCGCCGGATTGGGGTCGAGGTCCTCCGGGCAGCGGCGGAGGAGGAAAAGCTTGAGGAGTTCGTCGGCGTAGTGTTCGGCGGAGGCGCGGGAGGGGAAGGGGCCGAAGAACCATTGTGGTTCGCGGAGGTTGATTTTGTTGGTGATGGTGAGGCGAGGGTAGGGATTGGCGCCGTGGAAGCGGACGAAGCTGGGCGCGCGGAGGTGCATCCGTTCGAGGGACTTCGGGCCGTATACCTGTTGGAGGAGATCGAACTGGACGAGCAGCGATTCGAAGTCGGAGCCGGTTTCCTGCCAGGCGATGCGGCGGACGCGCGAGACGAGCTGGAGGCGCTTGGTCTGGCCGGTGGCCGGCTGCAAGAGGCGTTTGAGGCGGCGGCGGAGGTCAGGGGTGACGCCGATGTAGGGCTCGGCTGAATCTCCGGACTCGGAGACGGGGCCATGCAGGGCGAAGACAGCCTGGCGGGTGGGAAGCTGGCGCAGGGCTTCTTCTGGATTGGTCGGGTCGAAGGCGAGCGACTGGGTCAGCATCGCGGGATTCTCAGGCGCCGGCCACGGTCATGCCGTCGACGCGCATGGTGGGCGCGGTGACGGAGCTGCGGAAGATGAGGTCGCTGCCGATGGCGGTGATGTTCTTGAGCATCTCGGCGAGGTTGCCGGCGATGGTGACTTCTTCGACGGCGTGGGTGAGCTGGCCGTTTTCGATCCACAGGCCGGAAGCGCCGCGCGAGTAGTCGCCGGTGACGAGATTGGCACCGAAGCCCATCAGGCTGGTGACGTAAAGGCCGGCGGGTATGTCGGCGAGGATTTGTTCAGGTGTCGCCTGGCCGGGAAGGACGTAGACGTTGCCTCCGCCAATGCCGGGGTTGCCGCCCAGACCGCGAGTGGCGTTGCCGGTCGACTTCATCTTGAGCTTGCGGGCGGTATAGGTGTTGAGCAGGTAAGTCTGGAGGATTCCGCCTTCGACGATGGTGTTGCGCCTTGAGGGGAGGCCTTCGCCGTCGAACGGCGAGGTGCCAAACCCGGCGACGCCATTGGGCAGGATCATGGTGTGGTCGTCGATGATGGTCAGTCCTGAGGCTGCGATGGTTTCGCCAAGCTGGCCCGCAAGGAAAGAGGCGGAGCGCCAGATGGAGTCGCCTGAAGCGGCTTCGAAGAGGTGTCCGATGAGGGAGCGGGCGGTTTCGGGGCAGAAGACGATGGGGACGCGCTGGGTGGGGACGCGGCGGGCTCCCAAGCGCCTGAGCGCTCGGCGGGCGGCTTCTTCTCCGATTGACTCTGGAGATTCAAGGTCGGCGATGCGGCGGGCCGAAGTTGACCAGAAATCGCGCTGCATGGCGCCGTCGGCGTCCATGGCGAGCGGGGCGGAGGAGATGCCGCAGTAGCTGGTGCGGTATTCGCCGAGGAAGCCGCGGGAATTGGCCAGGATGCGGCGGCCAGTGGCGGCGTCGAAGTGGCCTCCCTGGGAGTTGGTGATGCGGGGGTCGAAGGCGAGGGCGGCGGCTTCGGCGCGGCGGGCGCGGTCGATGCGTTCGACGGGCGGGAGGGAGTAGACGTCTTCAAAATAAAGTGGGAGGTCGCCCTGAAACTGACCGAAGTCGGCGGTGTCGGGTAATCCGGCAAAAGGGTCTTCTTCCGTGACTTTGGCCAGGGCCATGGCGCCGGAGACGAGCTGGGTGATGCCTTCGGGGGTGAGGTCGCTGGTCGAGGCGGAGGCGGAGCGCTGACCTACGAAGACGCGGAGGCCGAGGCCGCGGGAGCCGGATTCCTGGAGGGTTTCGACTTCTCCCATGCGGACGGAGACGGAGAATTCGTCACCTTCGCTGATCATGGCTTCGGCGTCGGTGGCGCCGGACTGGGTGGCGCGGGCGACGACTTCGGCTGCGAGGGATTTTAAGTCGAGATCGGATTTGGAGGGGGCGGTTGCTGCTTCGGCCATGGATTCACAGTAACAAAAGCGGCTTCAAGGGTGCTGGCGATGGACAGCGGATCAGGAACAGCCGTGTCCGGAAATGGTCCGGATAATGGCGTCGATGCCGGCGTACTCGGTGGCGAAGGCGGCTTCGTCCTGTTCAGGGGAGGGGACGGAATCGAATTTCACGACGACCGTGTCGGCGATGGGGTCGACGATGAGGAGCTGGCCGCCCAGGCCGATGCCGGCGAAGCGGCCGCAGGATTTTTCGGTGACCCACCAGAAATTACGGTAGAGACCGCGGCGATGGCCGGGGTAGGGGGCAGGCGCGTCAGGGCCGGGATCGGGTTGACCCGCGCCGGCGGTCTGGGTGTCTTTGACGAAGGCAGCGGGCACGATCTGGGTGCCGTTGTAGCTACCGTTCTGGGCCATCATCTGGCCGAAGCGGGCGAGGTCACGCAGGGTGGCGTTAAATCCGGCGGAGGAGTAGCTCTGC
>CAILBQ010000459.1 GCA_903832475.1 uncultured Acidobacteriota bacterium
GCTTTCAGATACACCGTCGCACACATGGCGTCTTTGGGGCTTTTGCCCATGCCGACCAGCTTGATTTCTACCCAGTGATGATGATCGGGGTTGACGTTGCGGAGCAGCACGGCCGGACCGTCGATGGGATTGATGACCACGTCGATCTTGCCGTCGTTGAAGAGGTCGCCGAAGGCCGCGCCGCGCGATGGGATCACGTCGGCGAGTCCTGTTCCCACCACGGGCGGGATGTATTCAAACTTGCCATTCTTCAGGTTGTGAAAGAGCAGCGGGCGCTCGGCGTAGCTGGTTCCCCAGTCATGGTCGCCGGCGTCGGGATAGACGTGGCCGTTGACCATCATGATGTCTTTCCAGCCGTCATTGTCGTAGTCGATGAAACCATCGCCCCATCCAACAAAGGGCAGCGTTACCTGGGCGATGCCGGCGCGATAGCTGACGTCGGTGAAGCTGACGTCGCCGTTGTTGTGGAAGAGCACCTTGTAGTCGTCAGAGAAGTCGGTGTCAATGATGTCGACCTGGCCGTCGTTATCGTAGTCGCCTACGCCCAAGCCCATGGACGCGACTTCGCGGCCATCCTTGTTGACGGCAAATCCCGAGACATAACTATCGTCTTCAAAGGTGCCGTTGCCCTTGTTGATGTAGAGGTAGTTGGCGACGGAATCGTTGGCTACGAGCAGGTCGGGCTTTTGATCGCCGTTGAGATCGACGAAGACCGAGGTGAATCCGTAGTAGTTGTTGGGGTCGGCGACACCTGCTTTGACGCTTACGTCTTCGAAGGTGCCGTCGCCCTTGTTGCGAAAGAGGTGATCGGGTTCGCCCAGCAGCCCGCGCGGGCCGCACATGCCGATGGCGCCGCGGAATTTGCATTGCGCGTAGCCTACGACCTTGTTGCCGCTCTCCGGAAGCTTGTTGCGGTCGAAGTGAATATAGCCGGAGATGAACAGGTCGAGCTTGCCGTCACCGTCAAAGTCGCCCCAGGTGACGCCGGCCGACCAGTTGCCCAGGGTGATGCCGGCCTTTTCGCCAATGTCGGTGAAGGTGCCGTTGTGGTTGTTGCGATAGAGGCGGTTGGCGCCGTAGTTGGCGACGGCAATGTCTGGCCAGCCATCGTTGTCGAAATCGCCGATGGCCACGCCGAATCCCCAGCGGTCGTTGGTCACACCGGCCGTCGCGGCCACGTCCGTGAACGTGCCGTCGTGGTTGTTGTGAAAGAGCGCGGCGTGGGGCGGAGTTGCCTTGCCGTCGAGGGCATCGAAGGTCGATCCGTTGACCATGTAGATGTCGAGCCATCCGTCGTTGTCATAATCGAGCAGGCCGACTCCGGACCCGTCCGCGTCGAGAATGTACTTCTTGGCCGGGGTGCCCATGACGTGGACGAAGGTGGAGAGGTGGGATTCTTTGGAGATGTCCTGAAAGACGATCGGCCCTGTGGTGACGAATCCGCCGGCGGTGATGGGGCGGTGCTGGGCGTCGTATTCGGCTTTGGCGGCCGCGCCGGTCGAGTTGCCGCCACTGCTCATGCCGCCGGAAGACGGGGCTTGGGGTGGCGGCGGGGGCGTTTGGCACGCACAAACGGCGGCGGCTCCCATGCATGTAAGGCTGGCTAAAACGAGGCAAAAACGACGCAGCAACCGAGGTCTCCCGAGGGAAAGTGTACCGTACCGCCAGTGTGGCTGGCTTCCTGCGCGACTTGAGTGCTTGCGCGGGGGCGCTTGAAACGATAGCTTTGTTGGCAATGCAAAGAAATGCGGCTGTCGCATTCGCCTAGTATTGCGATTAGCTTCAACATCTTTCAGCCTGTTTCGCGGAGACCTGATGACCACTGCCTCGCCGACACCCAGCCCCGTCTCCGGACCCATCGCCGGCACTCCTGCCGGATCGGGGATCTCGCGCCGCCTGCTCTCAGTCGATGCCCTGCGGGGGCTGACCATCGCCGTCATGATCATGGTGAACAACAACGGGAGCAATCACGCCTGGTGGTTCATGGAGCACGCGGAATGGAACGGCCTGACGCCGACTGACCTGGTGTTTCCCACGTTTTTGTTCGTGGTGGGCGTGTCGATCGTGTTTGCCTTTGAGGCGCGCCTGTCGCGCGGGGCGACGCGGGCGCAGTTGGCGTGGCAGACAGTGCGCAGGGCTGCGACCCTTTTTGCTTTTGGCCTGATCGTGAACAACCTGGGTGGGGCGATCTATCATCATCCGCACTTTGATCCAGGCAGCTGGCGCATCTACGGCGTGCTGCAGCGCATCGCCATCTGCTACCTCGTTGTCAGTTTGTTTTATCTCTGGGACCGCCGATGGCAGACCAAGGTGGCGGCCATCGTGGTGGCGCTGGTGGGCTATTGGATCTTGATGCGCTGGGTTCCGGTGCCGGGAGCGGGCGTGCCTGGCGTCGACATTCCATTCCTCGACAAGGATCAGAACCTGGTCGCGTGGCTGGACCGGCAGATTTTTCCCGGGAAGATGCTGTACGAAACGACCCGCGATCCCGAAGGCCTGCTGAGCGACCTGCCGGCGCTGGGGACGGCGCTGATTGGCCTGCTGGCCGGGTTGTGGATGCGGAGCCAGCACACGCTCAAGACCAAGGCGATGGAGCTGGCCATTTTTGCGATGGGAATGATCCTGGTAGGTGCGGCCTGGGCGGAGTGGTTCCCGTTGAACAAGAAGCTCTGGACCAGCTCGTACGTGCTGGTGGCGGCGGGCATCTCGATGAGCCTGCTGGCGTTGTTCTTCTGGATCGTCGAGGTCAAGAACTGGCGTGGCAAGTGGATCACGCCGCTGCTGATCCTGGGTTCGAACTCGATTGCCGCGTACATGATCTCGGAGTTGCTGGGGATGGTGACGGACCTGATCCCACTGACCTGGAACGGGCACCGCACCGGGCCGCTGGGATATATCAACCAGGCCGTCTTCTACAAGATTGACGGGGGGCTGGGATCGTTCGCGTATTCGTTCTTCTACCTGCTGGTCTGCTTTGTGCCGGTCTGGATCATGTACCGGAAGAAGATCTTCTTGAAGGTGTGAGAGCGTGAAGCTACCGAGGGTGCAAAGACGGAAGCGGCCTGCCGGGACATCCCAGCAGGCCGCTCTTTTTGAGGTGTGTCTGTCAGCGGCTGCCGAACGAAATTGAGGACCTTCTTGCGAGGTTCAAGCCGCGGCTTGCATCCCAGGTGCAGAAGCAGATTCCCCTGAGGGGAATGACAGAAAGAAAAGCA
>CAILBQ010000460.1 GCA_903832475.1 uncultured Acidobacteriota bacterium
CTGATCATGGCTGTGCCTGGAGAGCGCCGACCAACAATGCAGGCGGTCAAATCCACCGACACCGCCCCGGACATGATTGTGCGGCGGATGCTCCACGCGGAGGGATATCGGTACCGATTACATGTAAAGTCTCTGCCCGGTTGCCCCGATTTAGTGTTTTCGTCGAGACGATTAGCCCTTTTTGTCAATGGATGCTTCTGGCATGGGCACACCTGTCCGCGAGGATCGCGGGTTCCGAAAGCAAACCGTCCTTACTGGGAAAAGAAAATCGCGAGAAACCGAGAACGAGACGCGCAAAATTTCGGTGCGTTGGAGTCGCTCGGATGGCGATCACTTACGCTTTGGGAGTGCGAAATCAAGTCAATCGACCTTTGTGCTCTAAAGCAGTTTCTCGACGAAGGAAAGGCAATAACGAACGTTCAAGCAGTAGTTCGATCAATTCTGCCGCCTACGAGTTCGTTAGAGGACTGATTTGTGTCGAAAAGTCGACTTCGCGTGCGCTGTGCGGTCACGGCAGCGGCACCTGTTGGTCGAGGCCGGCGGTGATCAGGTCCTGGCGGACTTGTTCGACGGTGGAGAATTGCAGGGCGTGGAGGCGAGGTGATGGGCGGCTTCCATGTCAGAGATGCGCGCTAGATCATCTTGGCAGCCCGTGTGCCAGACTGCACGTCCAGCGGGAACTTCTCATTCTTTTTCTTGCGGAGTTGAAACAGGAACCGGTGGGCGCTGCAGACCGCGATGAAGCCGAAGAACGCTCTCTTCAGGGCTTGCTTCATCGTCATTGTTTCTCCGTTGCCGGCAACGATCTGGTAGCCCATCATGCATGAGCGTGGCGAGGGTCTGCCACGAACAAGCGGCAAAGCGAAATAAAGCGCCATGCCCAGCAAGCCCAACAGGATCTCGATCCATGCAAGCCATCCGTCGTACGGGGCGGATACGTCGCGAGAGAAACTCCATGCAAAGCCGCCGGTCCTGCGCCACTCCATTAGCGTAGGGGCAATCCCATCGAACGGCGAAGACGCTGCCATGAAAAAGATGAAGTCCAGCCAGAAAGCCACGAACCTTCTCCATAGGTTGGTCATTGGCCTGCCAAGCGGCGCGGGCGGGGCGTAGAGAAGAACTGCATACAAGGCAATCATGCCAACAGCGAAAGCGATGGCTCGGGGGTCGGTCCCGGCCTCGAAGTGGCAGGCATCGTTTATGCAGCTTTGCGAAATGCCCAGAGGCATTTTGATCGTGTCGGCCCAACAGAACCAGCCCACTGTCAGCAGGAGAAAGGGCCAGCGGAAATGTCCTACGTTCATGGTGGATTCAGCATACAAGGGCGATGCGGTTCGCTCTTGGAGCGGCGCGGGACGTGCACCAACGAGCCGAGGTTGAGGGACAGTTTACGAGTTGCGGAAGAAACGGGGTTGGGAGGGCTATTGTGAATAGCGGAGTCAGCAGGGGCTAAAGCCCCTTTTCCTATCGGACTCATCGGCACGACTAAAGTCGTGCCCTTTCACAAAGCCTTGCTCATTGAGTTTGCGAGCCCCGTTGAGGGGCAGTGTTCCCGCTCACGGCAGCGGCAGCTCGCTGTCTAAGCCGGCGGTGATCAGGTCCTGGCGGAGTTGTTCTACGGTGGAGAATTGCAGGGCGTGGAGGCCGAGGTGGACCCGCGGCTTCTTAATGGGGTTGCCTGTCACGCATAGCTCCTGGAGGACAATGGAGGAACAACCGTGGC
>CAILBQ010000461.1 GCA_903832475.1 uncultured Acidobacteriota bacterium
CGCGGCGGTGTGTGCGGAGACGACGTATGATTTGCGGGGGTTGTCGCGTGCTCCGCTGCCTGCGGAGGGAAAGACGAGCGAGGGCGCCGAGGTACATTCGATCTCGGCGCATTCCTTTGGGAGGCTGATCCGGACGCTGGGGGATGCGGCGGTGCGGGCGGCGAATATGGAGCTGGGCGAGATTGCGGGGGCGGCGCTGGCCATGCCGGGACCGTTCGATTATGAGAATGGCATCAGCCTGATGAAGCACAAGCTGCAGGCGTTGTATGGGGTGGATTTGAAGACGGCGCTGGCGGGGCGGTTTGGATGGGAGCCGAGGCAGGTGCGGTTTGTGAATGATGCGGCGGCATTTCTGCTGGGGGAAGTGGGAGCAGGGGCGGCGCGGGGGTTTCGCAAGGCGATCGGGATCACGCTGGGGACGGGGATCGGCTGCGCGTACGCGGCGGATGGGCGGATTGCGGTGCCAAGCGATCAGGCGGGAGGCGATGCCGGCGTTCCGCCGGGCGGGGAGATCTGGAACCTGCCATACAGCGGGAAGACGGTTGAGGATTTTGTGTCGACTCGGTATCTGCGCAGGCATTACCTGGAGCTGACGGGGCTGGAGGCGGAGGTTTCGGATGTAGCGGCGATCGCACAGTGCCGGGAGGATGCGCCGTGTCCTCCGCTGGAAGAGACGCTGGCGCGGCAGAGCGGCGGTGTGCAGACGAGTGCCGGTAAGATAGCGGCCAAGGCGGCGCGGCAAGCGTTTGCCGACTTTGGCACGCACCTGGGTGGGGCGCTGAACCAGCATGCGGGGGAATTCAAGCCGGACGTGGTGGTGCTGGGGGGCGGTATTGCGCGGGCTTCAGCGCTATTTTTACCGGCGACCAAGAAGGCGTTGACGTTTGAGACGGAGATGGCGATTTCGGTGCTGATGGATGAGGCGCCGCTGGCGGGGGCTGGGGTGGCGTGGTTTAACGCGGAACCATAAGTCGGATTAGAAAGCTAAAGATCGCGCGCAATGTTTTAGCGTCAGGGCAATTTGCGCTTCAGGGGCGAAGTCTATGAAATAGAAAATCGCCGGTCTTCCAATCCCGCGCGATGATCGTTCCATCGGCCATCATTGCGAGGTCAAGTGGTTGCCGTCCCAGCTTGATTCGAGAGGTTTCGACAAGCGAGTTCGCATCAAGGATGAGGATGTCGCTGCTATAGGGACGCGCGACCAGACAGCGGCTTTGGGACGGGTCAAGACAGAATTCTCCGATGAACTGGCCTGTTCCAGAAGTCGCCTGCTGCAGGAGCTTCGAGGCTTTGACATCGAGCGATTTTGCGTCCAGCTTTACGATCGCATCGTAGTCGGTGGCCCAGAGCTCATGGGCTGTGGGGCGTCCTTGAAAGAGAGGATTGCCCCTTCTATCGGCAAGGTTCAGTTTTCGAACGGCGGTTTGAGTGACCGGATCGTAGAGGACGGGATGTGAATCTCGCTGAATGGAAATGATCAGGAGCGGCGAGCCGGGGATTTCCATGACCCCGACGATGCCTTGGTAGCCTTTGTCGTAGGAATCATCAAACCACGCGAATGTCTGGACTTCCTGCTCCAGTCCGGCGTGAGGCATGATGAGCTGATAATCCCCGAAAGCATAGCCTGTATACGCTGCAGGCAATCGCTCCCATACGTGAATGTCGCCTTCACAGGACAATTCAACCTTCGATGAAAGATGTGGGATGACCCGCTGTAACGACAGCCGGGAGAGAGTTTGTTGCGGATTGGAGTAGGGGTGAGCTGTAATTTCCAGCCTGCTTCCCTCCCAATGGTGAACGACGGCGAAGAGGTCGTCCTCCCCGGCATGGAGAATTAGATACTTTGCGTCGCTTATCGCGAAGCAACGAGGAGACGCCTGCCCGAGGGAGTATTGCCATAAGAATCCCTTGTCGACCCAACCTAGCGTGGAGATGGCATGAGATTTGTCGTTGTTGAGAATCATCGAGGTAGTTTGTCACAAGTTGGCTGGCGCCCGTCCGGCAGGTGCGGCTGCGCGGCAAGGGCTCTGAGATCCGTCGCACTGCCACGCGACGGAGCTAGACCTGTCGGGGGCGCCCCGTCGCTCGGGAAGACCAATCCGAGTGCAGTTGTTGGATAAAGAGACGGTCGCTGTATTCAGATCAGAAGAGACGCTGGGCAGCTGGTTGGAATTTTCTCTCCCGGGGATTTCTTCAGGGTCGAGGTGCGGGTGTTTTGTCGTCCGGTAGGACGCGGTAGGGGTCGTACTGGATAGTTGCCTGGTGAGCCTCGCCAAGGGGGCCGAGGTCGAACCAGGACTGGTATTGGCCGGTGCGGATGGTGAGGGGTGTTCCGCGGCAGAAGTCGACGTGTCGAAGCTCTTCTGGGTTACGGGCGCTGGGTGTAGGCGGTGACCAGTCGAAGAAATCGAGATTGGAATCTCGGACGGGGCTGGGATCGAAGTCGGCCAGCGAAGTGTCGCTGCCGTAGTGAATGTATTTGGCCGAGAGTCCTGCGGGAAGGGGCGGCTCCCCTGGTTCAGGTGGGCAGGTTGAGTCGGCCGATTCGATGCGGGCGACCAAGACTCCGGGCAGGCGAAGAGGGGCGGAGCATTCACTTGCGATGCGGAAGAACAATTCACGCCGTCCCGAAGGCCAGCGGCACTCGAGGCCGCCGGGGAGGGTGAAGTGGTTGGCCGCGGTGGCGATGCGCTGGGAGGGTTCGAGATGGTAGAGGGTATAGGCAAGCTCGACGGTGGCCTGGGGATGGACTCTGGAAAGGGAATCCAGTGATTCGTAGGGCATGTTTATTTCGAGCTGCGCACACGGAGAGTCTGCGGTGAGCTTGATGGACCGGTTGATCCAGGCCGATTGCCAGTGCCAGCCGTTATCTCCGTTGAGGGTAACCCGGAAGCCCTCTGCGCTGAGGATGATGTCTGGGGCAGAGAAGTCGGCGGTGAGGGGAAGGGCGATGGTTGAGTCAGAGCTAAGGCCATTGAGGAAATATTGGCGGACGCCGTCTTTTTCCGGCGTTGATGCTGCGGGAGGGGGCCTTCTGGGGGAGGGACAGAAGGTTGGAAAGCGGGAGGAGGGCGTACGCGGCTTTCCGTGCTGCCGGCATGGTGGGGCAATTTTAGCAGTCGGGGTTCGGAATTCGTTCTGCGTTGTGATGATTTTGTTGGAACCGCGGTGGGGAGGGAAATGTCCGCCGTGGATCGGCATTTCCAACATCTGTAAAGTAGCCGATGGCGGGAATGTCTTTGCGTTCAAGTCTTTTATTTTCAAGTGGGTGAAAACTCCTACATTATTCCAAGGTTTTTTTTAGGAAGGCCGAAGGACTTGGTTGAGCGATGTGGCTAGGGTGAGGAGCATACACAGTGTGCTTGGTACCCGACAGTTCGAGCACACGCGGTGCGCTAGTTGCAATCCCCCCAAGGGCGCTTGCATATGGCCTAAACCAGCGAACCCGATCTCGTCATCGGAAAACCAAGAGAGGAAATTGACATGACACGCATATCATCCATACTCGGCTCTGCCGCTTTGATTCTCAGCTGCACCTTTGCCTCGGCACAGAACAGCGAAATTGCAACGTCAACCGGTGCGCCTACTCCCGAGGTGGCCACCAGCTATACCTTTACGGAAGTCAACTATGCCGGCGACGTATTCACTCAGTTGCTGGGGATCAATAACAAAGGTGAGATTGCCGGCTATCATGGCAGCGGCATGGACGCGCAGCACCCGAACAAGGGCTTTACGCTGACGCTGCCAAATACTTTTGTTGCAGAGAACTATCCCAGCTCCGCGCAGACCCAGGTGATCGGCATCAACGATGCGGGCAGCACTTCGGGTTTCTATGTTGACAGCAAGAACGTGACGCACGGTTTTTACTACGTCGCGGGCGCTTTCCGGCCGATTGATTATCCTGGCACGACGTTCAACCAGACGCTGAGCTGGTACAACAACAACGAGGGAGCCGGTTATTCTCAGGATACGCTTGGGAATTTCCACCCGTATTTCTGGAGTAAGTCGACGCCGTTCTGGTCGTTACTGATTCCAGGTGCGGTCAGCGCGCAGGCCACCAACATCAACAATGTCGGATCGGTTTCCGGCTTCTACATCGACAGCGCAAGCGTGAATCACGGGTTCCTGTTTTACAACGGAAACTTCACGCGGCTCACCTATCCGGGTTCGACGTTCACCCAGGCATTGGGCGTGAATGATTCCAATGAAGTGGTTGGAACCTATACCGATACCAGCAACATGACGCATGGCTTCACGTGGAAGGCGGGCGTCTGGCAGTCGATCGACGATCCGAACGGGATTGGTTCGACGGTGGTAAACGGGATCAACAACGCGGGCACGCTGGTTGGGTTCTGGGGCAATGTCGGAGCGGGCATATCGCACGGCTTCGTCGCAGTCCCGTAATACAAATCACAATACAGCGACGTTCGAAGCTGGACGTCCCGGCTGTCCCATCTGTTTCGCAAATTGCGGAGCAGATGGGACTTTTTTGGGTTTAGCGAGAGAAGTCGACGTAGTTGCGGCCTTCATAGAGGCGGAAGCTGGAGCCGTCAGCCACGATTTTAAGAGGGGTGGGACGTTTCAAGTCGGCGTCGTTGTGGGAGGCGACGGTGAACAGATCGTGTGCGCCGACGTCGAGGACGATGAATTTCTGTCCAGGGATGAAGCCGATGCCGTAGATGCCGGCGGCCAAGTCGTGGCCTTCGATTTTGATGGGAACTTCCGTGATGAAATAGGCCTGATATTTGGACTGCACATCACTGGAGTAACCGCTGGTATCGACCAGGGTAGCGAGGACGAACATGCCGTCTCCGAACTTGACGCCTCCGGAATTACGCAGTTGGGTCGTGGCGGATTGGCCACGAAAGAAGACGGAAGCGGGCAGGAGCTTGGTGGTTTCGGCGACGGTGAGGACGGAGCCGCTGCTTTGCGCGACAGCCGAGGTAGCCGTGGCCAGCAGCAGGACGGCAGCGACGATGATTGCTTTCGCTGTGAGTTTGCATGAGACGCGCATCAATACTTCCTCCAAAGAACACATTTCCGGGCTGGTTTTGACTGAACCGGAGTATATCGCACGGAAGAGACGGTTGTTGTGGTGGGAGCCAGGCAGGCATGTGGTGGGAATGTGCATGTTCCCAGAGAGAAACAAAAAGACGAATCTCTTTTCCTGAAGCTTGTTTCATTTGAGCCAGCACATTTGGGATGAGCCATCTAGTTTGAGAGTAGATGTTGCAGAGTATTCCGGCGTGGGTGCACCGCGGCGGTGATTCCTGTCCAGCGGAAGTCGACGCGAGGAAGATGCGGTATCCATGCAGGGAATGTTGAGAATGCGGCGAGTCATCGTGGGGGGCGTCGTCGGCATTGTTTGTGCGTCAGCGGTTTGGGGGCAGAGGGTGTCGCCATCCGCGCCTCATGACTCGAGGAGCTTGCCCGGCCTGAGACTGTCCGGTGAGGCAGTGACGACGTTGCCGCAGGCTCCGCTGCCTCAGCCGTCGGATCGATTGACTCTGGGGGAGCGTTTCAGGCTGGAAGCGCGGGTTTCGTTTGGGATATCGGCGATGGTGTTTCCGGCGATCGAGGCGGGATACGACATCGCAAATCCGCCGCATCACTATCCCAAGGAGTGGAAAGACGGGCCGGGTGCGTACGGGCGCAACTATGGAGCGGAGTTGGCGCGACATACGGCTGGCGGGCTGGCACGGTTTGCCACGGCAGCGGTGACGAGGGAAGATCCGCGCTATTACCCGAGCAGACGCCGACGTGTTCTGCCGCGTTTCTGGCATGCGGTGTGGTTCAGCGTGGTGGACAAGTCTGAATCGGGACGCGCGATGCCGGCGGCAGGTAATTTTGCCGGTGCGGCGGCGGCGGGTTACGTGGGCATGCCGTATGAGCCGGCGGGATACAACGATTTCACGCACGGGACGCAACGGGCGGCGGTGGAGTTTTCCACGTACGCGGTGAACAACCTGGTGACGGAATTTTCTCCCGAGCTGTGCCGGACGATGAAGGCGATGCATTTTCCTCAAGGAGTCGCAAAGACGCTTGTTCGTGGGGATTCGGGAACCAAGCCCTAAAGCGGCGATTCCGATTGAAGTACCGGCCGGCCCACAGGACGTATTCGAGCCGGCATTTTTGTGTGGTGAGGGCAACGCTTGAATATTCTCCTCTTGACAATCGGGAGGAAGATGCTGTCTTCTCTTGATTGTCAAGAGGAGTGAGGATGAACGTGGCTGGAATGAGCGCCAATGAGGAGCCTTCACGCGACCTGGTGCAGGGGACGCTGGAGATGCTGATTTTGAAGACTCTGGCGCTGGAGTCAATGCATGGGTACGGGGTGGCGCTGCGAATCGAGCAGATTTCGGGCGGTGTGTTTCGCGTGAATCCGGGGTCGCTACTGCCGGCGTTGAGCCGGATGGAGCGGGCGGGGCATGTGAAGTCGGAGTGGCGGGCGACGGAGAATAACCGGCGGGCGAAGTATTACCTGCTGACGGCGAAAGGTCGCAAGGCATTGGTGGCGGAGACGGAGCAGTGGCACCGGCAGATCGCAGCGATTGCGCGGATCCTGGAGGCTTGAGAATCCCACATCTCTTCGCAAAAAGCGCGAACAGATATGGGGTACCCGGAGAAGCAGATTCCCCTCGGGGAATGACAGAAAGAAAGGCAAAGGCAAATACAGGGTCGCAGTGCCCCACCCATCCCCAGAAGCGGGATGGATGGGGCACTCAGCATTGTTCGTTCCATGAAGGGCATTGATATTTTGTGGAGGTTCCGATGGGATTGATGCGGAATTTGGTGGACGGGGCTAGGGCGATGGTTCAGAAGCCGCGGGTGGAGCGGGAGCTGGAAGAAGAGCTGGATGGATTTGTTGAGGCTTCGGCGGAGGAAAAACAGCGGAGTGGGATGGAGTGGGGTGAAGCTCTGCGGGCGGCGCGCGTCGAGATGGGCAGCCGCGGTGCGGTGAAGCATCAAGTGTGGAGTTCGCGGTGGGAAGGCGGACTGGATGGGGTGTTGCAGGATGTGCGGATCAGTGTGCGCATGCTGCTGAAGACGCCGGGATTCACGCTTGTAGCGCTGCTTTCGCTAGCGCTGGGGATAGGGGCGAACACGGCGATCTTCACGTTGATTCATCAGGTCATGCTGCGGAATTTGCCGGTACACGATCCGGGGCAGTTGGTGACGTTTGGGGAGTCGGAGGGCGGTGGGGTTCTGGGAGGCGTGGATCTCGGTTTCTTTGGGATGTTTCCGTGGCATTTTGCGCGGGAGATGCAGGCGAATCCGGGACCATTTCATCGTGGTGGTGAGCGGGATGACGATGATGGCGGCGTGGCTGCCGGCGCGGCGGGCGTCGCGAGTGGATCCGATGGTGGCGCTGCGGTGCGATTGAATTTTCGCGTTTCGCAGGGACGATGGGTATACTCGGGCGGATACTCCATCGAACCGTGAGGACGGCCATGAAGAAGCTAATTCTTGTCGCGCTCTTGCTGATTTTTCCACTTGGAAGCTTTGGCCAGGCGCCGGATGTGACAGGGCCAAAGGACCTGCGCGGCGTGCTGCTGGAGATGCTGAAGACGACGCATAACCAGAAGGACTGGTTTGTTCCGGGAAACACGGCGATCGATGGGCTGACAGCGGCGCAAGCGAAATGGACGGACAAAAGCGGAAACCATTCCGTAGGGCAGTTGACGAATCATTTGAATTTCTGGAACGGCGAACAGCTGGCCAAGTTCAAGGGACAGAAGCCGCCTGCGTTTAACGGCAACAACGACGAGACGTTCAACGACTTTGACGCGGCGAAGTGGGCGGAGACGGTCAAGCAGTTCGATCAGGTGATGACGGATTGGGAGAAAGCTGTCGCGTCGGCGGATGACGCCAAGTTGCGGCTGTGGGCGGCGACGATCGAACATGTCGCGCAGCACAATGCGTACCACATCGGCCAGATCATTTACGTACGCAAGCTGCAGGGCGTGTGGGATCCAGACAAAGGCGTGAAGGGCTGAGACAGGTCATCCGCTCAGAGTGTCTGGGCGGGGCTCGTCGCCTCGGTGGCGGCTTCAGAAACGGGGTCGCAGGACGCTTTGATCTTGACGTAACTCGCCTGCAATTCGGATAACTCGATATCGCTCAGGTTTTCGATATCGATCATCTGGTCGCGTGCCTTGTCGATGGCGCGGATGAGCTCATTGAGCTTGAGATTGATGGCGCGAGCATCGCGGTTCTGGGTGTTCTGGATGAGGAACACCATGAGGAAGGTGACGATGGTGGTGCCGGTGTTGATGACCAGCTGCCAGGTATCGGAATAGTGGAAGAGCGGGCCGGTGGTGGCCCAGACCAGGATGATGAGGGTAGCGGCGGCGAAGGCCCAGCGCGAACCGAGCCATGAGGAAGCATTGGCGGCAAAGCGGCCAAACCAGTCGTTGACCCTGGTGGCTTCATCGGGCTGCGGGACCTCGGCCTGAACGCGTTTCTGGATCGCGGGTAGCGAGTTGCGCGCGGGGCGGGATCGGCTTTTGGCGGCAGGACTCATGCACATCCTTTGCGGCGATTTTAGGGGCGAATCAACGATGCAGGTGTCTCACTTCGCACACGGCGGAAAATAACCGCAGACGACGCAATTGCGCTGCCGAGATGCACAGGGCTGGCAGGCGGCTTTCCAGCGCGACGAGGCTGTGGACTTCGGTAGAGAACTTAGTAAGGCAAAGTCCGGAGCGGTTTGAGTATTTTGTTGCGCCGGTCGATCGAAGCGGCGAGTATCTTGCCATGGGACGAGTGGAAGCTTTTTCTGACGGTGTGATTGCGGTCATCATCACCATCATGGTTCTGGAATTGAAGGCTCCGGAGGCGGCGACGCCGGAGGCCTTGCGTGCGGCGCTGCCGGCGCTGTTTCTGTATGCGTTGAGCTTCATCATCGTGGCCAGCATGTGGGTGCATCATCATGGTCTGCTGAAGACGGCGAAGAAGACGACGCCGCGATTTTTGTGGAGCAACATCAACTTGTTGTTCTGGATGTCGCTGATTCCGTTTGCGACGGCGACGGTAGGGAAGTTTCCGCGCGATCCGTGGCCGGTAGCGGCGTATGCGGCGGTGTTTTTTCTGACTTCGCTCTCGTTTTCGATTCTGCAGACGGTGCTGGCACGGCACAATCGCGAGGATACGGCGCGGATGCAGAGTTTGTTGCGGGTGCGGTTCAAGGCGCTGTTTTCGGTTTTCTGTTACCTGGCTTCGATGGTGGCGGCGTTTGTGTACCTGCCGGTGGCGTATGGATTGTTCTTTCTTGTGGCGGTTGCATACGTGGTTCCGCCGCTGATGTTTGACCGGGAGTTTTCGGAGATTGCGCCGAGCGAACTCGAGGAGATGAAAGGCGTTGAAGCGGGAGTGGATTGCTGAGTTGTCGACGAGCCGGATGGTACTGCGTCCGCTGGAGCTGGGCGATGCGGCGCAGGTGCAGCCTCTGTTTGCGCAGTGGGACGTGGTGAAGTATCTCAATGGGAAGGTACCGTGGCCGTTTCCGGAGGATGGGGTGCTGCAGTATTACCGCGACGTGGCGCTGCCGGCGATGGAGCGCGGCGAAGAGTGGCATTGGACGCTGCGGTTGAAGACGGCTCCGGAGGTGGTGATTGGGGCGATCGGGTTGATGCGCTCGGATGCGGTGGGAAATCCGGAGCAGAACAATCGAGGGTTCTGGCTGGATCCGAAATGGCAGGGGCAGGGCTTGATGACAGAAGCGGTGTTGGCGGTGAATGACTACTGGTTTGAGGTGCTTGGGTTTGAGAAGCTGCGCGCGCCGAAGGCGGTGGTGAATGTGGCGTCGAGTGCGATTTCGCGGAAGACGGGGATGCGGCTGGTGGAGGTGAAGATGAGCGAGTACGTAAGCGGGCGGCTGGAGACGGAGGTTTGGGAGATGACGCGGGAGGAGTGGAAAAGCAGCAAGTTAGCGAAAGGCAGCGAGTTAGCAAGTTAGCAAGAGGCAGCGGATTAGCAAGTCAGCAAGAAGCGTCGGGTCGTCGGAAGTTATTCTGCGCGGAGGGCGGTGGTGGGGTTGATGGAGGCGGCGCGCTGGGCGGGGATCCAAGCGGCGAGGATGGCGAGGAGCGCGAGTAAGAGCGGGACGGCGAGGAAGGCGATGGGGTCGAGCGGGCTGGTGTTGTAGAGGAAGGTTTGCAGCCAGTGTCCGAGGAGAGCGGCGGTGGTGAGGCCGATGGCGGCTCCGGCGATGGAGAGGGTGAGGCCCTGGCGAAGGACGAGGGCGATGAGCTGGCGGCGGTTGGCGCCTAGGGCAAGGCGGATGCCGATTTCGCGGGTGCGGCAGTTCACCATGTAGGCGATGAGGGAGTAGACGCCGGCCATGCTGACGCCGAGAGCGAGAATGCCGAAGGCGAGCATGAGCGTGGTGAGGGATCGCTGCGACTGGGCGGAGTTGCCGACGACGGTGGCGAGCGACTGAACTTCATAGACGGGGACGGCGGGATTGAGGGCGTAAACGGCGCGGCGAATCGCGCTGGCTGCGGCTGCGGCATCGGTGCGGGTGCTGACGATGAGGCTCATGGCGGGTTCAAGCAGCGCCGGGGTGGGCGGGGTGTACATTTCTACGCCGGATTCGGTGTCGAAGGATTCGTGGCGGGTGTTGGAGACGATGCCGACGACAGTGAATGCGCTGGAGTCGAGGACGCCTTGCTTTGCTTCAAGGCCGAGCCACTCGATGTGCTTGCCGACTGGGTCTTGACCGGGCCAGTACTTCGTGGCCATCTGCTCATTGATGACGATGACGCGGGTGGCGCTGGTGGTGTCGGCTTCGTTCAAGAGGCGGCCGTGGAGCAGGCGGATGCCGAGAAGCGAGAAGTAGCTGGGAGAGACGGTGCGGCTGGAGCCCTGGTCGGGAGACTGGCGCGGGGGGCGGGGATTGTCTTCGACGTCGTAGGGGAAGCCTTCGTCGAAGCCGCGCATAGGGAGGGACGAGACGAGGGCGGCGCGTTCCATGCCGGGGGTGTGCTGGAGGCGGTCGAGGAGCGTGGCGTAGAAGTTGGCGCAGGTGCGGTGGGCGCCCTGGTCGGCGCAGGCGTTGGCATCGAGAGCGACCCGGGCGGTGAGGAGGTTGGCGGTCTGGAAGCCGGGATCGACGTGGACCAGGCGCCAGAGGCTGTGCAGCAGGAGGCCGGCGACGAGGATGACAACGGTGGCAAGTGCGATTTGTCCAGTGACGAGGAGGCCGGAGAGGCGGAAGTGCTCGCGGCCGGCGGAGTGGGCGGTGGCGTTGGATTTTAGCGCGTCCTGAAGGCGGCGAGGGCGTAGGCGGAGAGCGGGGGCGAGGCCGAATAGCAGGCTGGTCGCGAGGGATAAGCCGGCGATGAAGATCAGCGTGCCAGGGTGGAGGCCGACGTCGGCGAGGCGGGGGGTGTCGGCGGGGAGCAGGGATTTCAAGCCGGCCAGGACTAGTTGAGCGAGGGCGATACCGACGGCTCCGGCGACAAGGCCGAGGAGCAGGCTTTCGGTGAGCACCTGGCGGACGAGGCGGCGCGCGGTGGCTCCGAGGGCGGAGCGGACGGCGATTTCGCGGGAGCGGGCGGCGGCGCGGGCGAGCATGAGGTGAGCCACGTTGGCGCAGGCGATGAGCAGGACCAAGGCGACGGCGGCGAAGAGAAGAAGCAACTTGGGGCGGGTGTCGCCGGTGAGGGAAGCGAGCAGCGGCTGAACGGTGACATCGGCGTACCAGCTGTCGGGCATGGGCCAGGGGAAGAGCTTGAGCCAGTGCGGATGCTGGGCGCGAAGTTCGGCCTGGGCGACGGCGGGGGTGATGCCGGGGCGGAGGCGGGCGATCATCTGTCCGCTGAACATGGCCCAGGGGTCGATGGGGTCGGCGGGGTTGATGGCGACGGGAAGCCAGAGCTGGGTGGATGCATCGGGAAAGTGGATGCCGGCGGGCAGGACGCCGAGAATGGTGCGGGTTTGGCCGTCGATGCGGAGGGTTTGTCCGATGACCTGAGGGTTGGCAGCGAGGTTCTGGCGCCAGTAGCCGTCGGAGAGGAGAACAACATTGTCGCGGCCGAGTATGTCTTCGCCGGGGAGGAAAGAGCGGCCGAGCTGGGGACGGAGGCCGAGGACGTCGAAGGCGTTGACGGTGACGGTGGATGCGAAGATGCGCGACGGGCCGGATGATGAGGTCACGGTGTGTTCGCGGGGCATGTCGTAACTCATGACCGAGGCGAAGGAGTGGTTTTGCTGCTGCACCGCGCGCACCCAGCCTTTGGGATAGAAGCCGTAGATTTTTACGAGTTGCTGCTGGTCGGCGAAGGGCAGGGGGCGAAGGAGGATGGAGTCGAGCAGGGAGAAGATGGCGGCGGTGGCACCGATGCCGGCAGCGAGCATGAGGATGGCGACAACGGAGAAGGCGGGGGCACGGAGGAACTGGCGGGTCGCGAAGCGGAGGTCGGCGAGGATGCTGGCGAGGAAGGGGAAGCCGCGCTGGTCGCGGTAGAGTTCGCGGGTCTGGGGAATGTTGCCGAAGCGGAGACGGGCTTCGCGGCGGGCGGCGGCGGGGGAGAGGCCGCGGGCGAGGAAGTCGGCGGTGGCGGCTTCGAGGTGGGCGGCGATTTCTTCGTCGAGAACGGAATCAGGATGGCGGCCGGGGAGGAGGCTGCGCAGGCGGGATGAGAGTTCGGCGAGGAAGTGGGGCATGCGGCCTCCTGTTGGTGTTCTACAGAGACGGTAGGCGGGGATGTGTTGAATGTCAACAGGGAAATGCGCGCTTGCGGGGTTGTTGGAGGGGGGTGTTCGCGAGATCAACAGAGCGGGATCGATTCAACATGGAGGCGAAAAGCAGATTCCCCTGAGGGGAATGACAGAAAGAAAGGCAAGGGCAATAGCAGAAAGAAATCAGAAGCAAAGGCAAACCACCTGCCAATTCCCGTTGACAGATTCAGGAAAGAAAAGCGGATTTTTGGCGAGAGATTACTTTGTGACGCGGTCGAAGACCCAGCGGTTGGTTTCGCTGTGGGAGGGGGTCTGTTTGTGCTCCAGCTCGGTGAGGGTCTGGGCGCTGTTGGAGAGGGTGTAGCGGATGGTGCTGGTGGCTTTCTGGCCGTTGGAGGCGGAGATGTCTTCGTGGAGGACGAGAGTGGCGCCTTGGCGCGTGAGCTTGGAGGCGAAGGTGAAGGGGCCGTCCTTTTCGATGTGGGGCGTGGAGGCGTTGAGGTCGAGGTCGATGGAAAAGATTTCCGGCTTGCGGGCGGAGTATTCGTGTTTGCGCTGGTAGTGCCAGCGGGTGCCGTTGAACGTGATGGTAACGACGCTGGTGGAGGGGGGATTGGGCGTTTCGAGTTTGCTTTTTGCGGGGTTGAGTTTCCAGGTGCCGGTGAAGGGTGATGCAGGCTGCGCGGGGAGAAGCGTTGCGGCGAGGAGGAGAGCGAGTATGGGGAGGGCGAGGCGCATGGTGTGATTCAAGTTTAGAGGCTAAGGGAAGACGATCGACGGGGAGATGAGGCTGGGAGAGGAAGAGCATATCTCAGCGGCTGAAGCCCGTCAGGTCTTCGTCGTTCGAAGTGCCGGAGAGGAATCTCCGGCCTACCCGGTGGAGACAGGTTTGTAGCAGCGCGAGCCTTCGATCGGGAGAAAGATACTTGCGGCTATTTGGCCGGGGCCCAGGCGAGGCCGTCGGCGAGTTTGCCGGTGAAGATGCGGCGGGTAACGGTCCAGGTTTTTAGATCGATTTCGGCGACCTGGTTGGACTGGTCGCAGGAAACGTAGGCGACGGCGTTGTCGGGACGGACGATGACTTCCTGCGGCGACGCGGGGACGTCGATGGTCTTGACGACCTTCATGGACTGCAGGTCGATGACGGCGACCTTGTTCTGGGCGATGATGCAGACAATCAGCCAGCGGCCATCGGGAGTGGGGGCTGTGCCGTAACCGGAACTGGGAAGCGGGATCCAGGATTTGAGCTGGTTGGTGGCGGTGTCGATGACGGCTAGCTGCGGCTTGGTCTGGTCGGAGGTGAAGGCGTACTTGTCGTCCATGGAAACAGACATGCGCTGGACTTCCTTGGACAGGGGTATGACGGTGACCAGTTTGCGGGCCTTGAGGTCCAGAACCGAGACGGTGCCGGGGCCCACGTTGGCGGTGTAGCCGAAACGGCCGTTGTGAGAGAGCGCGAGGAGGTGGGATTCGACGGAGCCGGTGGGGATGGCGCCAATGAGCTTCGGCGCGGCGGGATCTTTGAGATCGAAGATTGAGACGGTCTTATCGAGCTCGGTGGTGACGTAGAGCAGACCATCGGGACCGACCACGGGACAGTGGGGACGCACGCCATGATGGAAGTCGAAGGTGGAGACGACCTTGCGGCTGGGAATGTCGATGGTGACCATGGTGCTGCCGTCGGTGCCGGGCTTGCCGACGCCGGAGTTGCCGTAGATGGGGACGTAGGCGTAACGGCCGTCCTTGGAGGCGGCGACCTCGTGGCCGGTGATGCCGCCCTCGGGGACCGATGCGAGGAGATGGCCGGTGGCGGGGTCAATGATGGCGAGAGACTGCGCGCCTTTTTCGGCGACGAGGAGGAGGCCGTGGTTTTGCGCCTCAAGGGCGAACGGCGAGAAGAGAAGCAGAATTGCGACGATTTGCTTGAGGGGCCGGTTGAGCATGGGATCTCCAGGACTGTTGGGACGAAATATTGGCGGACGCCTCACTATATCCAATCGGGCGGTGGTGGGGGGAGGAGGCGAGGAGTTGACGGGTGAGGCAGGCTGTTTGGGGGTCTGGGAACCCGTATTTCCCGGCATTGCAGATATGAATGCCGCCCACATCTCCGCGCAAACTACGCGCGTCGGTATGGGGCACCCGGCCGGGGGATATGGGGTACCCCTGGGCGCGTGGCTATGGGGTTTTGACGGGGGTGACTTCGGCGTGCTCGGCTGCGGGTCTGGCTGAGTCGGGGGCTTGCACACTCTCGGGAGCGAGGGGGAGTTCGACGCGAAACATGGTTTGGAAGCCGGGCGGCATGCCGTGGGTCTGGAGGGTAATGCGTCCGCCGCTCTTCTGAACGAGTTCGCGAGAAACCCAAAGGCCGATGCCGGTGCCGATGTCGACCTTGGTCGTGAAAAAGGGTTCGAAGATTCGCTCCGCGTCGGTCGGAGTAACCCCTGTTCCGTTGTCGCGAACGAGAATGAGGGCGCGGGTTCCCTGGCGAACAGTTTCGACTTCGATGATGCCGCCGGAGGAATGGAGGGCGTCGCAAGCATTGGACAGCAGGTTGGTGAGTATCTGGCGGAGATCGTCCTGGGGAATCGAGACGAGGAGGGAGTCGTCGGACAGGACGCGCAATTTGGCGTCGCGAGCGAAGCATTTGGGCTGGAACATGCGGGCGACGCTGTCGAGGACGTCGTTGATGGGGGAGGGGCCATCGGCGCCGAGCGGGCGGGCAAAGGTGAGGGTATGCCGGGCGATGCTGGCGAGGCGGGCGACTTCGCGCTCGGCCTGCTCCAGGTAGCCGCGAGTTGTCGCGGAGAGGGAAGGGTCGGAATTTGCGAGGTAAAGGAGGTTGGTGACGGCCTCGAGTGGATTGTTGATTTCATGCGCGACGGTGGCGGATAGGCGGCCGACGGCGGCGAGTTTTTCAGCGCGAAGGAGGGCAAGTTCGGCGCGCTTGCGATCGGTCACGTCGATGGAGACACCGCGCCAGACCTTGGCTTGCTGCGGGGAGGGAGAGCCATGCGAGGCGATCCAATGGACTTCATCGTCGGGCCAGCGAACCCGAAATTCACAGTCGAATGGCTGGTGGGCGCGCACAGCGCTTTCGGCAGCATGAGCCAGAGCCAGCCGATCTTCTTCAAAGATGAGTTGGAAAGCGTCGTCGATGGTGGAGAGTTCGGCAAAGGGTCGACCGAAGATGCGAGAGCCGCCTTCGGCCCACTCAATGGTCTTGTCGCCGAGGTTCATGGTCCAGGCGACGGAGTTGCCGCCCTGTTGGGCTTCGCTTAGGGCGTCGGTGCGCGCCTGGAGAGAGGCGAGGGTGAGATTGAGGCGATTGCCGATGACACGTTGGCGGTGGAAGACGGCGGAGATGAGAAGCCCGACGGCGAAAATGATGGCGGAACGCAGAAGGGAGCGCGCGTCGAGTGCGAACAGCCCCTGATCCGTAAAAAGGGTGTGGTTGATAACCAGCGTGGTGACGATTGTGGTGACAAGGCCAGCGGGAAAACCGGCGAAGAGGGTGATGCAAGCGATGGCGGCGAAACTAAGGGCGAGCGGTGTGCTGGAAAGCAGAGAGGAATGGATGCTGAGCGAAATGAAGGCCCAGGGAAGCAGGACGGCCGCAAACATCCCTGCAAATTGCGGCAGACGTTTCGTCCGTGGAAGGATTCCGATCCCTGGAGTTGTCATCGTCAAAGCAACCTCGAGGGGTGGAACTGCCGGGCGTTGAGCATGGGTAAGGAGGCTCATCGCGCGAAGGAGGTACTGGACAAGGAATTTTCAAGATAAGGATACGGCGAAAGAGCAAGAACGGCAAGAATTAGCCGTTGCGGCTGGTTACGGCCCGGTTGGTCGCGAAGCAGCGCTGGCGGCCTTCCTGCGCGATGCCAGGAAGCGCCACAAGGCAATCAGGCCAGTGCCGAGGGTGCCGAGCAGCCATTGCCAGTTGTTGGCGATGAATTGTTCGACGGCCCCTCTTTTGTTGACTTGAACCTGCACATCGCGATCGATGGAGACGAAGTCCCGGGAGAGGTCCTGGAGTTCGACGGTAGCGGCGAGGTGAAGCTGGAGCTGGCCGGCATGTTTGGGAAGGATGGTCCACTCCCATTCGGTGGGCATAGCGCCGCCGACCTCCTGCTCCTCGGTACTGAGTGGGGTTATATCGAAGTCGGCGCTGCGGAGGGACATTTTCATCCGAGTAGAGACAGGAGTGGGTGCCGAGTCGATCGTGGAGCCAGGGGAAGATGGCATGCCGCCGGTCAGGCTGGTCACATGGCTTCCGCCGATATGGGCCACGACGGTGGCGGATTGCCCCGTGAACATGGAAACGGGCGTGCTGTAGGCAACTTTGCCCTGGTCGAGTTTTTGCAGACTGGCAGCGAGAGCCAGTTCATCGGGATCGTTGCCGGGGGATTCGGTATGCGCGCTGGACTTGGGGGCAACGGGTGGTGGTCCCGCGATGTCATCCCTCTTCTCATGGGGTGCTTTTGGGGCGGTGTGCGGGGCGGAGAGCGAATCGTGGGACGGGGGAAGCGGAGGCTTCTTCTTGCCGGGACGGGCGCGCAGAACCTCCTGCCGGGTTTGCATGGCGGGCGGAGCTGGGGCGGTGGTGCAGCCCACCAAGAAGAAGACGACGACGGCCGCGACGCACCCAGCCCGGCGTAGCGCTTGTTTTCCCAATCGATCCTCCTGCCGGTACTTTGTCTTCATTTTGCTACAGACGCGCGACGATGAATCCGAAAGGTTCAAGTTCGATGTGGTTCAAAAGGATGGTGTCGTGCTTGAGACCAGCGTTTCCTAAAGGAGAACGGTAGAGAATGTCGCCTTGGGTTGATGAGGGAGAAGCGGCGGGAAGCTGGGCGGCAAAGGTGCGCTTCTGTGCGCTCATGTTGAGGACGACGAGCACGGTTGAGTCCTTGCCTTTGCGCAAATAAGCGAAGACGTGGGGGTCGTCTTCGTTGATGGCCTGGTATTCGCCATCGCGCAGGGCGGGCTCGGACCTGCGCAGTTTCAGCAGCCGTTTGTAGGTGTTGAAGATGGAATCCTGGTTGGCAGATTCGGTGGCGACGTTGTAGGTGGCGGCGCTGGGCGGGATGGGCAGCCAGGGTTTTGGTGCGGTGGTGAAGCCGGCGTGAGGCATGGTGTCCCATTGCATGGGTGTGCGCTCGCCGTCGCGGCCTTTTTCCTTGGGCCAGCCGATTTTGCCGATGGGGTCGTGGACGTCTTCGATGCGGGTGGGGTCGGTGGTGCGCATGCCGAGCTCTTCGCCGTAGTACATCTGGGGAGTGCCGCGGGTGGTGAGCAGGAGCGCGGCCATGAGTTTGGCGATCTGGTCGTTATGCTTGCCGTCACCGTAGCGATCCCACTGCCGGGGCTGGTCGTGGTTTGAAAAGAAATATTCGGGCTGGCCCTTGGCGGTGTTGCCTTCCACCTCATTAAAAAGGGTGCGGAAGCGGGTGGCGGAAAGCTCGTTGACGTCGGCGATCTGAAAGTCCATGGGGAGCTGGACTTCGTCATCCTTGCCGTACATCTTGGTGAGCTCGGCAATATTGGGCTCATCGGCCTCCGTGATCATGACGGGGTCGCCGGGATAGGCGTCGACGACCTTGCGCATTTCGCGGAGGACATCGTGGACTTCAGGGAGGTTGTCGGTGTAGTGGTGCTGGATGTTGCGATCGCCGTAGGCGTTGGTGCCGGGAAGGTAGGGGTCGTCGCGCATTGCGGGATCTTCAAAGAGGCGGGAGGCGGCGTCGATGCGGAAGCCGGAGACGCCGCGGTTCATCCAGAAGCGGAGGACGTCGGCCATGGCTTTGTGGACTTCAGGATTGCGCCAGTTGAGGTCGGGCTGCTGGACGTAGAAGTAATGGTAGTAGTACTGCTGGGTGGTTTCGTCCCAGGTCCAGGCGGAGTGACCGAACCAGGATTGCCAGTTGTTGGGCGGCTGCATCTTGCCGTCCTGGCCCGGTTTGCCGTCGTGCCAGATGTACCAGTCGCGCTTGGGATTGGTGCGGGAAGAGCGCGATTCCTTGAACCAGGGATGCTGGTCGGAGGTGTGGTTCATCACGTAGTCCATGATGACGTGGATGTTGCGTCGCTTTGCTTCCGCAACCATGCGGTCGAAGTCGGCCATGGTGCCGTATTCGGGATCGATGGCGGTGTAGTCGGCGATGTCATAGCCGTAGTCGACACCGGGGGAGGGGTACATGGGTGTGATCCAGATGGCGTCGATGCCTAGGTCTTTGAGGTAGTCGAGGCGAGAGGTGATGCCGTTGATGTCGCCGATGCCGTCGCCGTTGGAGTCCTGGAAAGAGCGAGGGTAGATTTCGTAGATCACAGCATGGCGCCACCAAGCGTCGTGATTTGCGGAACCGGAGGGCACGACGAGAGCGCCTGCGGAATCGGGCTGAGGATTCTGAGAGATTGAGCCGGTTTGGGGCACAGAACTTGGATGCTCGGCAAGGGCTTCGGGCGCGAAGGCGGACGCTAGGAACAGAAGCAGAACGACCTGATTTCGGGAGAGCACGGATTTATACCTCACTGGCCCACGAAGTATAAAGCAGCACGAGTCGGCACTGGCTGCGCAGGGAGTCTCGTCCAGGCTCGTGCTGCGTGTAGATGTCAAGTTGCAGGGTGCGTAGGCCGCGGTGAGCGAGAGATTGAAAACCTCACTTCGGGACAAGTTTCGTAATTCACTGGCTGGTAACTCGGAAAGCTGGTATATCCCTAACTAACGATCATGCGAGTTATCTTGTTGTGCTTGGTGTGTCTTTTTGTTGCCACGGGAGCTATGGGGCAAAGTGTTGCGGGGTCTGGCAGCGATGCCAAACCGGCGGCGGTTGGAACGAAACCGGACCAAGCGGCGGCTCCGTATGCCGACGAGCCGTACGTCGTCGAGCGTCTGGATCACGTGTACACCATGGCCGCGGATGGCACGGGCACGACGCGGATGACGCTGGTGGCGCGGATCCAGTCGGATGCGACGGTGCGGCAGCTGGGTGTGGTGAACATTCCCTTTGCCGGGGCTTCCGAGCACGTGGAGATTGGCTACGTGCGCGTGCGGAGGCCGGATGGGACAGTGACGGCGACGCCGGTCGATGAGGCCATCGAGATGCCCAGCCCAGTGACCACGGCGGCTCCGTTCTACAGCGATTTAAAACAGATGCAAATCCCGGTGCGCAATCTGCGCGTAGGCGACCGGCTGGAGTGGGAAGCGACGCTGGTGCGCACCAAGGCGGAGGCTCCAGGGCAATTCTGGGCCAGCGAGAGCTTTCTGGAAGGGGCGGTGATTCTCTCGCAGAAGGTCGAGCTGCGGGTCCCGAAGGATTCTCCCGTCAAGGTATGGAGCGGTTCTCGCAAAGCGGTGGAATCCAGCACTGATAAGGAGAAGGTCTATGTCTGGGAAAACGCGCAACTGAAGCCGACTGTTGGCAAGGAGGCAGAGGCAGAGAAGGAGCGCAAGAAGAAAGAAGTCTTCACGGCGGAGCAGGAACTGGACTTTCACGAAGGGAAGTTTGCCGACGTTTCGTGGAGCACGTTTCCGAGCTGGGAAGCGGTGGGGAAGTGGTATCACGATCTCGAGGTGGAGCGGGTTCAGCCCGACGACGAAGTGAAGGCCAAGGTTGCCGAGCTGACGGCGGGGAAGAGCACGCAGGAGGACAAGGTCAAGGCGGTGTATGGCTATGTTTCGACGCAGATCCGGTACATCGGAGTGGCGTTCGGAATTGGGCGGTACCAGCCTCATCGCGCGGTGGAGGTGCTGCAGAACCAGTACGGGGACTGCAAGGACAAGCACACGCTGCTGGCCTCGATGCTGACTGTGCTGGGGTTGCATCCGGATGCGGTGCTGATCGGAGCCGGGGTGCGATTCAACCCGGAGCTGCCGTCGCCGGCGGCATTCAATCACCTGATTACGCGCTTCGATTTGGACGGGAAAGAAGTGTGGCTGGACTCGACGGCTGAGGTGGCTCCGTACCGGATGCTGAACTTTGCCATTCGTGACAAGAATGCACTGGTGATCCCGGTGACAGGCGTGTCGAAGATCGAGAAGAGCCCGGCAGAGCTGCCGTTTCCTGCGCGGCAGGAATTGAATGCGGTGGGAACACTGGACAAATCCGGGACCGCCAATTCGCACGTGACCATGACGGTGCGCGGGGACGATGAGCTGATTATTCGGAGTGCGTTTCAGCAGATGTCGGCGGGGCAGTATGGAGAACTGGTGCAACGGATGTCGCAGGGCATGGGTTTTGGCGGCACAACCAGCGGGGTGGAGGTTTCGCGGCCGGGCGATACGGCCGAGCCGTTCAAGGTCACCTACGACTACAAGCGTGAGAAGCCGGGCAACGACTGGGACAATCTGCGGATCACGACGTTTGTCGCGCCGACGCTGCTGCCGCGGGTGGAAGAGGAAGACCCGCCGGTGCAGGCATTGTGGCTGGGGCCATCGCGAATCGAACATTCTTCGTCGGAGCTGAAGCTGCCGGAGGGCTGGGGTGCGGTGCTGCCGGAGGCAATCCATGCGAAGTCTGCGTGGGCGAGGTACGACCAGATCTATCGCTTCGACAAAGGCGTGCTGTATGCGGAGCGAACGGTTGAGGTGCTCGAGAAGCAGGTGCCGGTGGCGGAGTGGAAAAGCTGGAAGAAGTTTCAAGACGCAGCCGGGCTGAACAACGAGCCGTATGTGCAGCTAGTGCCGAAGAAAGAGGAGCAATCGACCGAGATTCAGCTCAAGGGCAGCGTGTTCCATGCAGAGAGAAAACCCGTCGAGAACAAGAACTGGCAGATTTCCGGGAATGGAGCCGAAGTGGAGCCGAAAGGTAGTGGGGGTAATGGCACGCCAGCGACAGAAATCATTCTGAAAGGGGAGCCCGCGCCGTTACCGGGCGACCATCCTGGTTCCACAGGACCCGTGGATGCAGGGAAACTCGCAACCGGTCCATCGACGGCGGCGGCCAATGAGGAAGCGGCTAAGCTGGTGGGGAATGCGTACGCGGCGATCCAGAGGCATGACCTGGATGGGGCCAGGCGGCAGTTGGACGATGCTCAGGCGCTCAACAGCCAACAAGCGTGGCTGTGGACAACGTACGGATACCTGGAACTGGCGAAGTACCAGCTTCCGGCGGCGATTGAGGATTTTCAGAAGGAATTAACGCTGCATCCCGAAACCTATGCGGCGTATGCGCCGCTGGCGCAGTCGCAGCGCATGCTGAATCAGAAGGTGGAAGCAGAAAAAACGCTTCACAAATGGGCAGAGGCGCAGCCGGACAGCGCGGCCCCTGCGATTGCGCTGGTTTCGATGTTGCTGGGCGATGAGCAGTTCGGCAGCGCCGCCGCCGAGGCCGAGGGGGCAGTGGCCAGGCTGCCGGAGCCGGCCAGACAGGACGAGACATTGCAACTGCTGCTGGGGCGGGCAGAGATTCGGTACATCTTCAAGGAGAAAGGCCACGCCGTGCTGTTGGCGCTTCTCCAAAAGACCGAAGATCCGGGGCGGATGAACGACTGCGCATATGAGTTGGCGGATGCTGGTTTGGAACTGCCGCTGGCGGAAACCAAGACGCGCGAGGCGCTGGTCCAACAGACGGAGGCTACCAAGTCCTGGACGCTCGACGAAAATCCGCAAACGCTGCTGGCCAAGACACATAGCCTGGCCGCAACGTGGGACACGATGGGATGGATTTTGTTCAAGGAAGGGAAGCTGGATGAGGCGCGCAGCTACATTCACGCGGCCATGCTGACGCAGCAGAACGCGGAAGTGCTGGAGCATCTGGGGGAAATCGAGGAAGCGCGCGGATATCCGGACATTGCACGCCGCGATTACGAACTGGCAATGGCGACGTTCCCCGGCTACGACATGATGGGGGTGCGGCACGCGCCAGGGGCGAAGGAGAAAGAGCTGACGGAGCGAGTGGGGAGGTTGTCGAAGAAAGGATCGAAGGAGTTGGATCCGGATGCCAAGAAGGAATTGATGGCTCTGCGGACGATTCCACTTGGGGCGTCGGGGACTTTGAATGGGACAGAGGAGTTCCGGCTGCTGCTGAGCGGGGGAAGGGTGACGCGGGCGGAGAAGATTGGCGACAAGGAAGTCTCCGGGGGCGAGGACAAGCTGAAACAGGCGAGCGTAGCGCGGTTCTGGCCGTTGGGTTCGGAGGCGAGCCTGGTTCGCCAGGGATTTCTCAATTGCCACACGGGAATTTGCGAGCTGGTTCTCGAACCATAGGCGCAACTGACGCGTTTTCGACCGAGTATTCGCTGAAAGGACGAAGGTGCGCTTCGGTTTCTCAGGGAAATCTTGCGGAATAGCTGAATGTCTATTCCTGGAACGTGACGCAGACACCTCCGGGGTCGATGGCGGCGAATTCTGTTGTGCCCCAGGGTTTTTTCTGGAGCGGGCCGTTGGGATGTACGGTGCCGCCGCGCTGCTGGTATTCGGCGTAGAACTCGGCAACATCTTTCACCAGGAGGCGGACCATGGTTTGTTCGCCAACAGTCCTGGCGAGGGCTGGATCGCTGAATCGATTGAGGTGAATGCGTGCGCCCTGGCGTTCAACCCCGGCGTAGCTTGGGGGCGTGCCGTAGGAGAAGCTTTCGGTGAAGCCACAGATGTTGATCCACCAAGCGAGGGAAGCGGCGACGTCGGGGGTGGGCAGGATGGGGATGGCAGTCAGGATGGTTGCGGCCATGCCGACACTTTAAATCAACTGAGAAAATGCCGTCGACGAGCAGGGACTAAAGGCTGCCGGCCTGGCGAAGCATGGCGCCGTCGATGAAGTGAGTGCTGCCGGTGATGTAGCTGGCCTCGGGGCTGGCGAGGAAGAGGGCGAGGCTGGCGACTTCTTCAGGCTTGCCCCAGCGGCCCATGGGGATTTCCGCCATAAGGGCGGCTTCGAACTTGGGGTCGGCTTCGACGTCGGCGTCGATGGGGGTGTAGATGGCGCCGGGCCCGATGTTATTGACCGTGATCTGGTGGGGGGCGAGTTCGACGGCCATGGTGCGCATAAGCATGCGGATGCCGCCCTTGGTGGTGGCGTAGGGGGCGTTGAGGGGGAAGGCCAGGTCTTCGTGGATGGAGGAGATGTTGATG
Source organism: uncultured Acidobacteriota bacterium (assembly GCA_903832475.1). Lineage (GTDB taxonomy): Bacteria > Acidobacteriota > Terriglobia > Terriglobales > Acidobacteriaceae > Acidicapsa. The sequence continues at coordinate 23,753 of CAILBQ010000461.1, forward strand.
ATTCTTCCACCCGAGGGTTGGAGAACTTTTTCGGGGCTTGCGCTTTGATCTTTGGCGAGATTGCCGTTCTGGGCGATGAACTGGCGGGCGGCAGCCTGGGAGCAGAGGAAGGTTCCGCCAAGGTTGACGGCGACAATTTTCGACCATTCTTCGAAGGGGTAGTCGACGAACGCATATTTCTTTTCAATTCCGGCATTGTTGACGAGGATGTCGAGGCGGCCGAACTTCTCCAGGGTTTGGGAGAAGAGGCGGGCGACGTCGTCGGGTTTGGAGATGTCGGCGGCGATGGCGATGGCCTGACCCGCGTCCGGGCCGGCATGGGGAAGCTGGGCGATCTTTTCCAGAGTTTGCGCGGCGGCGGAGGGGTCGCCCACGTAGTCAACGACGACCGAGGCGCCCTCCTGGGCGAAAGCGATGGCGATGGCCTGGCCGATGCCGGTGCCGGCTCCGGTGACGATGGCGACTTTGCCGGTGAAGCGCATGGGTTTCTCCTCGAATTCGCGGGTCAACGGTTTGGATGCGGAATCGGCGCAGAAGGAGATGAATGCCGGATGATTTTGCGGCTATGTGGCTGCCACGGATTTTATCGGCGGGATTTGCGTGGGTGGTCGAGAGTTGAGGTGACGGTGAGAGCGTGCTGCGGACAGGTGTTCACGCAGGTCTGGCAGAGGATGCAGTCGGTGGATTCGATGCGCTCGTGGCTGGCGATCTGGGCGGGCAGGTCTATGTTCATGGGGCAGACGCGGGCGCAGTCTCCGCACTGATCGCATTTGGCGGGGTCGGCGGAAATCTGGAGGAGCGCGTAGCAGGAGGGGATGGCGACAGCCGGACGTTCGCGGCGCACCAGACGAAGGAGGGACAAACAGAGGCGGGACAGAAAAGGACGGGTCCACGGGGATGGTGGCGGGGTGGGCATGAGTCTACCGGGAAGAATGGCGCAGGCAAAGAAGGATGGCGGTGATGGAGATCACGGATCGCTCAGCGCCAGCCGTTTGGGCCATGAAATTTCCCGGCTTAAGGGATGAGGGCGCGGATGCGGGACTCGATCATGCTGCAGGGGATGAAGATGGGCTTGTTGGTGCACTGGATGGTGAGGGTGGCGGAGCCTTCGTCGTAATTCCAGGTGAAGTCCATGCCTTGGAATTGAGTGGAGCCGGTGATGCCGGTGAGGTTGAGGCCCTGGCCCTGGGCGGTGGCGAGGAGGGTGGCGTACTTGTCGGCGGTGATGCCCTGGAGGGCGATGGCGGGACAGCTCATGTTTTGGCCTCTGCATAACGGTAGCAAATGTCGGCGGCTTCGGGGAGGAGAGGCGGATTCCGGTGAGGGAATGGCAAGAGAGGGGCAGGAGCAAAAGCAGATTCCCCTGAGGGGAATGACAGAAAGAAAAGCAAAGGCAAAAGCAAGAGCCAGAAAAAGAACAAAGCAAAAACAAGAGCAAAGCAAAAACAAGAGCAAAGCAACAACAAGAGCAAAGCGAGGTCCTTCGCTTCGTTCAGGATGACAAACGAGAGGGGAGGGGGAACGGACAGACGCCCGATTCAGGATTGGGTGGAGGGGAGGAGGCCGAGGGTTTGGGAGCCGTCTTCGGTTTCGTCGTCGGGGAAGCCGCCAAGGATGCCGCGCTGGGTGAGTGTGCCGATGGCGCGGAGGATCAGATAGGCGGTGATCATGGTGATCGAGGTCCAGAGGAAGGTGGCGCCGTGGGACTCGGTGTGCAGTTCGGCCTGAACGGTGGAGAGGACGAGCAGGGGAAAGAAAGCGGTGTAGGTGACCAGGGTGAGAGGGAGATTGGTGCGGCCGGGAAGGCGAGGGCTGGTGAAGGGGATGTGGGTGCGTCCGAGGAAGAAGAGATCAGGGAGGAGAAGGGTGAGGCCGGCTCCCCAGGTGGTCTGGATGGCGAGGCCCCACCAGCTCCAATGAATGGCGAGGAGGAGGGCGAGGACGACGGCGGTGATCGCGGCACAGCCGAGACGAACCCAGGTTTTCGCGGATTTGGCGGCGGGCAAGGCCATGGGGCTGGTGGGCGGCAGGTTGATGGGAAAGACCCAGCGGGCGAGCATGTCGACGGGGAAGGCGAAGGCGGTTTTGAGTCCCGCGACGAGCCAGAAGAGGAGCAGGGGGAGGAGGGCGTGGAGGCCGGTGGTGTCGAGGGCGATGGTGAGGGTGTCGGCGAGCGGGCGGGCGGGGTTGTGGGTGGTGTGGAAGGTGAGAATGCAGGTGAAGGCCATGGCTAGGCCGACTCCGGCGTAGGTGGCGATGTATGCCTGGTAGTGCGTGTTGCGGGTGATGGTCTGGGAGAGAAACTGGAAGACCGCGCGCTGCTCGGGGTGGCGGAGGAGGGTTCTGTGGAGGAGATTCGAGAAGAAATGGCGCGAGGAGCGCCGGACCGAAGATGCACCTTCGAGAGCGCGCTTTTTCTGGCGGGACCAGGCGAGGGGGTAGAGGGCGAGGGCGACAAGGAAGGCGACGGCTATTGCGATGAGAGCGATTGCAGCGAGAGATGCGGAGGCGGGAGAGGCCGCGGCGGGGTTGTTGAGATGTTCATAAAGGCCGAGGAACCAGAGCGGGGGGAAGCAGCGGGCGAGGGAGGGGCTGCCTTCGAGGAGGGACTGGAGGTGTCCGCCGACCAAGGGGAAGAGGAGCATGAGCAGGACGAGTCCGGCCATGGCGAAGCACTGCAGGAGCGGGGAGAACCAGCGCAGGATGTTATCGGGCAGGAGGGCGATGGAGAGTCCCTTGATGGCCAGCATGCTGAAGGCGGCAAAGATGCCGGCGGTGAAGACGGCGATGGCGTGGACAGCGACGGTGTGCACGTAGTACTCGTCGCGGGTGGTGCTGAGGCCGGGGTAGAGGATGAGGGCGAAGAGGTTCGAGGCGACCAGAAAGAGGCCGAGGAAGGTAAGGAGGGCGCGGCCCTTGGCGTAGAAGAGTTCGCGGGATTTGAGGGGGAGCGGAAGCAGGATGAGGAAGTCGGCGCGGTCAGGGAAGAGCATGTCCCATTCGAAAGCAGTGATGGCGCCCATGGCGACGAAGGCATAGAGGACGAAAAAGTAGCGGTCGGCGGCGATGCCCCAGAGCGAGCGGTGCGGGTAGTGGGTCTGCAGCCAGAAAGCGGTCATGAGGCCGGGGACGGCGGTGATGATGAGGGCGCGGAGGACGGAGGTCTGAGTGTCTCCGTTGGCGGAGAGAGTGTCGTTGTCGAAGAAGCGGCGGAAGAAGTGGGCGGTGAGGATGCGAGTGGTTTGGGTGGGCATGGTTTTCTCACGACTCTCTTTTTTGAATGACAAGCTGATCGACATTTGTTTGATCCCATCCATCGCGCTAGGCGCGCGGATGGATGGGGCACAAGGCGGACGCGCTTCGCGCAAAAGCAACAGCAGATTCCCCTGAGGGGAATGACAGAAAGTAAAGCAACGGCAAAGACAACCGCAGGGCCTTCGACTCGCTTCGACCACACCGGCGACGAAGACCTGTCGCCGGGGACCCGGCTGCGCTCGCTCAGGATGACGGCCATTTTTTGTTCGCTCGCTCAGGATGACGGGATCCTGACGAGGGTCAGCCGAAAAGCTAGGGGCTTGCAGTTTGCATGACGGAGATCAGGTCGCGGGCGACTTGTTCGGTGTCGGTCTGCTGGACGAGCTGGGCGAAGACGCTTTCGAGGTCGGGGAGTTTCATGTAGTTGGTGAGCTTGGCGGGTGGGGCGTCGGCTACAACGTGACCTTTGGAGAGGATGATGACGCGGTCGCAAACGCGTTCGACGACTTCCAGGACGTGGGAGATGTAGAGGACGGCTTTGCCTTCGCGGGCGAGGAGGATGAGCAAGTCCTTGAAGAGACGGGCGGTGACGGCGTCGAGGCCGGAGAGCGGTTCGTCGAAGATGAGCAACTGGGGGTCGTGCATGAGAGCGGCGGAGAGGAGGACGCGCTGCTTCATGCCCTTGGAGTAGTCGGAGATGGCCGAGTATTGGCTGGCTTCGAGGGAGAAGACCTGGAGGAGGCCGCGGGCCTTGGTCTCGATGAGCTTCTCGGGCATGCCGCGGAGACGGCCGACGAGCTGGAGGTATTCGAGGCCGGAGAGGTGGGTGTAGACCTGGGCTTCCTCAGGCACGTAGCCGAGGTGGGCGCGGAAGGCGGGCAGGTCGTCGTGGATGTTGCGGCCGTGGAAGAGGACTTCGCCGTCGGAGGGCTCGATCATGCCGGTAATCATCTTGACGGTGGTCGATTTGCCGGAGCCGTTGGGGCCGAGGTAGCCGAGGACTTCACCGGGGGCGAGGGTGAAGGAGACGTTCTGGACGGCGGGGATGGTGCGGTAGCGCTTGGTGAGGTTGCGGACTTCGAGCATGGGCGCCTCGTGAAACAGGGGACGGAAGCGTTCTTTACCCTATGTAGTACACTTTCTATGTAGTCGTCAAGTGGGCGGCAGGAGTAGGGTGTTTGCGTATGGGATTTCTGGTATGAGTTCGGGAAAGCTTTCGCACAGTGTCGCGATTCTGCTGCGGGCGTTGCGGCTGGGGTATCGCTTCGGTTTCGAGATCATGGAGGCCACCGGTCTGCCGTCGGGAACGGTGTATCCGGCGCTGCGGCGACTGGAGCGGGATGGGCTGGTGGCTTCGGCGTGGGAGGCGGAAGGGATCGCGCAGCAGGAGCAGCGGCCGGCGCGGCGGTATTACCGGCTGACGGCGGAGGGGCTGGAGGCGGAGGAGGCGGGAACGAAGCGCTATCCGCTATTGTCGCGGCTGCTGGAGGAGAAAGAGAGTTCCACGACGGACGGCAAGCTGGTGGAGGCGCCATGAGAGCTGCAAACGTTGAAGCATGGATGGTGCGGGGGCTGGGGTGGGTGGTTCCGGCGGGGCGGCGCGAGGATTGGCGGCGAGAGTGGCGGGCGGAGTTGTGGCAGGTGCCCGGAGGGCCGGTCGCGGGACGAGACTTCGGGAGAGCGAGCCTGCTGCGGGGGATGATGGCCGACGCGATTTGGCTGCGGCTGGATGGATTGAGCGGGTCGCTGCTGTGGAGTGTGCGGAGGAGGTCGGCGGCCGGGTGCCTGGTGGAACTGCTGGCGCTGAGCGTTTTGTCGGTCTGCCTGGAGTGGATGCTGGCGGGGTCGTGGCGAGGTATGGAAGCGGCGCTGTTGCGGCACTTTCTGGGATGCTTCTTGTTTGTGGGGCTGCCGGGATTGTTTGTGGCGCTGGCGACGGCGGCGCTGCGGCCGAGGAAGTGCCAGAACACGCGGATGCACGTGCACCGGCTGCTGTCGGCGGGGGTGCGGTGGAGGTTGTTCCTGGGGGTGAAGGTGTTGCTGACCGTGGCGGCAGCGTTCCTGGGATCGGCGGTTGTGGCGCTGGCTGCACGGCGGGTGATGGTGTTTGGGGCGGATTGGGTGGAGTTGCTGTCGACTTCGCTGATGCTGATTCTGAGTGTGAAATGGGCGCTGGAGAACCAGGAGCGGCGCTGCCAGCATTGTTTGCGCATGCTGAGCCGGCCGACGCGGGTGGGGATGGCTTCGCGGAACTTTTTGGAGTGGAACGGGACGGAGCTGATCTGCGCGGAAGGGCACGGGCTGCTGCATGTGACGGAGATGCATGGGAGCTGGTGCTGGTATGACGTGTGGGTGGAGCTGGATCCGACGTGGCAGGGGCTGTTCCGGCCGCAAGTGCTGCGGGGTGGATCGGGCGTGCCGCAGACGGGGTATTTTCTGCTGCCGGGCTGGCAAGCTGAGTTTGTGAATCAAGTGGGGCTGAGGAGACAGGCATGAGCGACGTGGAGATTGGCGGACCGGTGGTGAAGCTGGGTGAGATTGGGCAGATTGCGATTACGGTGAAAGATCTGCAGAAGGCCAAGGCGTTTTACAAGGACGTGCTGGGACTGACGTTTTTGTTCGATGCGGGGACGATGGTGTTTTTCCAGTGTGGAGGTGTGCGGCTGCTGCTGGGATTGCCGGAAGGGAAGGTTGAGGATGCGCCGGCCAACGCGGGGATGATTTTGTATTTCAAAGTCGCCGATTTGAAAGACACGTTCGAAGCGCTGAAGGGAGCTGGCGTAGCGGTGGTGAGCGAGCCGGCCATGGTGGCGCGGATGCCGGATCATGAGCTTTGGCTGGCGGCTTTCAAGGATCCGGAAGGGAATGTGCTGGAGCTTATGAGTGAAATAAGGGCAGGAAAGAATTGAATGGAGAGGCCGGCGCTGAACGCTCAGCTTTCAGCCGACGAATTTCGCCATTGGTATTGGTTGAAAGAGGAGTTGGTCGTGTTTTGCCGGCTACAGGGGTTGTCCACTTCTGGGTTGAAGCGCGAGATTGAGGGACGGGTCGCGGCCTGCCTGGCCGAAGGCCGCGTCCCATCGAGGCCACGCGGGCGCGAGTTAGTAGCCCGGCGAACCGGGAAAATGCCGGAGCGGTTCAGCATGCATTCTGTAATCGGGGAGGGCTGGCGATGTGGGCCGGCTCTAGGGAAATTCCTTCGGAGTGAGTTGGGGGATGGATTTCGATTCAATGCCGAGGTGCGTGAGTTTATTCATCATGGAGTGGGTCGACCGCTAGGCGAGGTGGCGGGAGTGTATCGGGAGAGTGCGGGAAGAAGGCGAGCCATTCCGGAGCAGCTGGAATACAACCGGCATTTTCGCGAATACTTTCATGCAAATCCTGGCGCGACCCGGGAAGCTGCGATCGCGGCGTGGTGGAAAAAGCGAGGCAAGCGTCGCGAAGTTTAGGTCGAGCTTATTCCTGGGAACTTTCGCGGGCGGAGAGCCGTGCAAGCTGGCTGTCGATTTCGTCGAAGGCGGGCTGCATGTCGAGGCCGGTTTGGGTGGCGGCTTGTTCATAGAAGGTGCGGGCTTCGTGCCAGGAGGCGATGGCGGCTTCGGGGTGAGCGGTGGCGGCTTTGAAGAGTGCGTAACCGCGCAGGGTATTGGCCATGTCAAGCGGCTTGGTCTCAGGGTGGTCGCGGTAAATCAGGAGCGCTTCGTCGTAGTGGGCCGCGGCGGCGGGGGTGAGGTCGCCGTTTTCGCGCTGGATGTCGGCGATGTGGCGGATGGTGTGGGCCACGGCCAACGGCTGCTGGAGGGTGCGGTAAAGGTCGGCGGCTTCGCGGTGGTGCTGGAGAGCGGCGGGGATGTCGCCGAGGTCGCGCTCGATCTGGCCCAGGCCGCGGAGGGCTTCGGCGAGCTGAGGATTTTCAGGATCGGTGTCGCGATAGTGGTGGACGGCCTGGGTAAAGGCGGTTTTCGCTTCGGAGAGACGGTTCTCGCGACGGGCCTGGTAACCGGCGGCGATCAGCGATTTTGGGTCGGAGGGTGGTTCGGGAGAACGAGACATGAGGGATTGGATGCGAGATGGGTGGTCACGGTTGAGGGGTGGTGGTGATCCCACATCTCCCGCGAAAAGCTGCGGGAGATATGGGGCACCCAGTTTACGGTGAGACACCGAATGCGGCGACTATTTTGGGGTGGTGCAGGTGAAATTGGTGGCGTTGTTGATGTCGCCGGAGCCCTTGTAGGTGGCTGCTTCCGGATAGGGACAGAGGGGGCGGGTCATGGTGACGTGGGTGGTTGAGCCGGTGCCGGCGTACTTGGTGGCGATGATTTCGCTGGGGGCGGTGCCTTGCTCGACCCACTGTTCGAGGGCGGCGTAGAGGTTGTGCTGAGGGTCTTTCAGGGGGAAGAGGGGGCTGTCTCCAAACTGGCCGAAGCTGTCAGGGCCGGGGCCTTCGCCACAGTGCTGGACGCCGGGTGCCATGTAGAGGCGGAGCGAGGCATTGGTCTGCTGCTGGCCAGTGACGCTGATGACCTGGTTGAAATAGTTCACGGTGTTGAGGGCGGAGATGGCGGGGTCGTTCCAACCGTGGTAAAGGATGAGCTTGCCGCGGCTGAGGAAGGGCTTCAGGTTTGGGTCGGTGGAGTCGAGGGCGGTAGCGGTTTTTTGCACGGCCGCCTGGAGGCCGGCGTCAACGGTGAAGGAGGTGTAGGTCCAGTTGGGATTGGAATAGACCATATCGGTGAAGAAGCCGGTGCCGAAGGCGTACATGGCGCTTTTGCCAGGGGCATCGCCGGTGATCCACGAACCCCAGCCATTGTTGCCTAGTTCAGCGCCGGGAAGCAGGCCGGGGAAGACGAGTTGGCCGGTGGTTTCGTAGGTACCGGCGTAGAGCTTTTTGAGGGCGGCGGCCTGGGGCGCGGTGAGGCACTGGTCGGTATCGGTGGATTTGCAGAGCAGGGTGGAAGGGTTGAAGCGGCAAGTGCGCGGGTCGTTGAGGATGCCATCAGCGACGCCGTCCAGCTTATCGCAGGCGGCGAGCACGGCTGACTGGATGGCGGGCAGTTTGGCGGCGGGGATGTAGCTGGAGCCGCTTAGTTCCTGGACGCCGTTGACGGCGGCGGTAAGCAGGTGAGACCAGTTATTCGCAGGGGCGCCGGCGAGGATGCCATCGTAGTCGTCGGGGTAGCGCTGAGCTTCCATGAGGGCTTCGCGGCCACCGTCGGAGCAGGCGGCGAAGTAGGAGCGGGTGGGGGCCTTGTCGTAGAACCTCGCGGTCAGGGTGCGGGCGGTCTGCGTCATTTCGTGGATGGCGCGGTAGCCGAAGTCGATGATCTTTTCAGGATGGTGGAGAGCCCAGGTCGCGTCGATGCCGCTGCCAACGTGGCCGGTGTCGGTGCCGGCGCTGGCGTAGCCGAGCGAGACGGCGACGGCAAGATTATCGAAGTCGATGACGCCGGCGAAGCCTCCGTTACCCTGTCCGCGGAACTTGCCATTCCAGGCGGCGACAGGCATCCACAGCTCGACCTTGATGTCGGAGTCGGAGGAGGGGATGAGCTGGGCGGTGACGCGGCAGAAGGCAGGCAGCTGCTTGTAGAACGGTGCGTCGTTGGTGGTTTCGGGAGGGGGGAAGGCACCGGCTTCGACGATGGCTGCGGAGAGGATCTTTACGTTGGTCAGGGAGGCTTTGGCGAGAGCGGAGCAGGATTGGGGAGAGGGCTGGGCCAAGGCGGCGGTGATGCCCAGGACAAGCATGGCGGAGGCGATTCGCTTGAGCATTGGTTTCTTCCTAACTGGAGTCAGGAAGAGGATATCGCGATTCTGCACAATCGAGAGCGGGAGTTATCGGAGTGGGGTTTGGCCGGAAAGTGGGTCGTGATTCGATCGTCCTATCCCACATCTCCCGCGCAGCGCTGCGGGAAATGTGGGGCACACGGTTTCCCGTCGAAGGCAACCGCAGATCCTCAGCTGCGCTCAGGATGACAGCTTTTTTATGGATGTTGTTCAGCATCGGCCCAGTAGCTGTCCCGGGCGGAGATTTCGAGGTGGGCGTAGTTTTTTAGGTGAACGGAGATGGCGTGCAGGCCGGGGTGGGGAGACTGGGGCTGGAAGCTGAGGATGTAGCGGTTGGGTACGTGGTTGGCGATTTCGGTAAGGTTGCGCTGGATAGTTTTGGGATTTTTGAAGGTGTAGTATTCGCCGCCGGTGAGGTGGGCGACGGTTTCGGGGATGTTGCGATGGAATCCGCTGATGGCTGCTTGCACGGCGGCTTTGGCGATGGCCAGAGGCGGGAGCAGAAGGCCAGCGCAGTCGTAAGCCTGGTTGGTGATTTCTTTGCCGGTGCGCTTGCGGGGTTTGGCCTTGGCGGAGTCGTCGTCGGTTTCTTCGCTGTTCGGGGCGGGAGCGTCTGTGGATTTGGCTCCAGGTGCGGAGTCGTCGGGGCCCGATGGGGCGTTGGGGTTGGCCATGCAGCCGTGGTCGGGACCGGGTTCAGGATTGTTCAATGCATGGGCCATTTTGGTACGTGTTTCGGTACCGATCGAGGAGAAGCCGAGAGCGTAGATGGTGGTGTTGGTGTCGCTGACGTCGCGGAGCGCCTGTTCGAGGGCGAGATGGCTGCCGCTGTCGAGGGTGTCGCTGATGAGCAGGATGGCGCCGCGGTAGCGCGGGGGCTGGTCTTTGAGGATGTCGACGGCGTAGCCGAGGGTGTCGAGGATGGCCGCGCCGTCGGCATCGGGGCCGGAGGCGGGGGAGATGTTCTTGATGGCGTTTTCGAAGACTTCGGACTCTTCTTTCGACTCGGGAGTGAAGTCGTGCACCAACCGAGGGGTGGCGTCGAAGGTGACCAGGGCGATGCGATGAGGGACGTTGCCAGCGAGAGCTTCGATGAGGGGGCCGAGCTGGCGGAATTTGTCGATTTCGCGTTTACCGGAGCCCCCGGTCTGGAGCGCGACGACGAGTGCCAGGGGTTCAGAGTCAGAGTCTTCTTCGAGATGAAGCTTTTGCGGGATGCCGTCGTCGGTGACGGTGAAGTCGTCCGCCTTGAGAGTAAAAACGGGGTCGCCAGTCTTGTTGGTCACCAGCGCGGGGACGAGGACGACGGTGGTCTTGCTGGAGAGGGTGGTGGAGCCTTGGTCGGCTTGCGCAAAGGCTGTCGGATGAGCGAGCGAGGTCGACAGAAGGGCGGCGAGGAAGGCTAGGCGCGGTCGGATCATCAACTTCCCCTGGGCTACTTTGAATCGGATGGATGCTGGAACGGGTCGCAGAGTTGGACGGACCGCCCTGAGTAGAGTCACTGCCGGCTTGAGGTTACGGACGGGCGGCGAGAGACGATTGTCTCGTTCTGCAGGTCATTCGTTCCGATTCAAGTTCAGTGTAGCGGCCTACCAGATGATTTCGGGAGTTTATCGGAAAGGTCTGTAGGCGACGCCGACCTGGAAGCCATTTGGATCGAGCTGGTGGTTGGGCTGGTTGGTGAAGCCGGGGGAGTTGAGCCAGAGCTGGTATTCGTATTCGGCGCGGACCGTCAGGCGATGGTTAAGGCGGCAGTTGAGACCGGCTCCGGGGGCTGCGGCGAAGTAGCTGGCATCGCCGATCTGGAAGGGGTAGTGAATTTTGCCAAGTCCGACCATACCTTTGGCGTAGGGCTGCAATCGGCGCCATTGGAAGAACATGTATCGGGGACCAGCGAGATAGCTGCTTTCGGTTTCGCCGTAGAAGTTGCCGAAGTGGAGAAAGCGGGCATCCGCTTCGATGCCAATGTGGCCGTTGAAATTGAAGTCGGCGAAAGCGCCAATGCCGGAGAGGCGCTGGTTGCTTTGATAGGGGAATGAGGCGTTGAAGTTGGAGTATTCGGCGCCGATCCAGAAGGACTTGGTCTGGCGAAAGGCGGAGGGGGCAACCTGGGCGCGGGCGCGGGGCGGAAGTTCCCCGAGGAGCAGGAAGAACGCGATGAACAACGAAGCCAGGAGTACGGAGCGATAGATGCTGCCAAAAGGCACGGGTGCCGGGCTGGATGAAGCGGGATGATCAGAAAAGGTTCGCGTCGACATGGTCTTCCTTGGGAATGCGGATCAGAAAAGCGATTTCACGGTGACGGAGATGTTGGCGCTGTGGGTGCGCGTGGGGCCGGTTCCGTTGGTTGCGGCGGTGATGCTGATGGTATATGTCCCGGGGGGTGTTCCGCCGGCGATGGGGTGGTTGTCGTGGTTAGGGTCAGCAATGGCGATGGGAGTCTGGAAGGTTCCGAGGCCGTCGGCCAGCGAGTTGTGGTCGCCGAAGACTTTGCGGGCGATGGGGTTGGTGTTGAAGGAGCCGTCGGGGTTGCCGTGCAGGATGATGAGGTCGGAGGCGCCGTTGATGTCGCCAGTGATGGTTTCCTCGTAGCCGCAGACAGCGTCGAGGTGCCCGTCGCCATCCATGTCGTGGAAGGCGCAGGAGGCGTCGTAGTAGCTCAGTTCGGCGTAGCTTATTTTGGTCTGGAAGGAGCCGTCGCCTTTGCCCAGGGCGACTTCGGGACCGAGCGGGAAGAGCAGGTCGGGGATGCCGTCGCCATTGATGTCGGCCGTGACTGGCAAGACAACGTTGACGCCGGATGGAGCCGGGATGGGGGCTTTGAAGCCTCCTTTGCCGTCGCCGAGGAGGATGTCGGCTTGCTGAGAGATGGCTTCGACGATGTAGAGATCAGGGAAGCCGTCGTTGTTCAGGTCTCCGACAAGGGAGATGAGGGGGATACCGTAGCCTCCGGAATTGAGGTTGGTGGCGACGGGAGGCTGGAGGGTTCCGTTGCCGTTGCCGAGAAAAACATGAAGGTACATGGTGGTCTGGTCGGCGCTGGCGCAGACCATATCCATGTGGCTGTCGTGATTGAAATCGGCGAAGAGGCAGACGGGCGGGCGGGTGGTGGCAATGGGATACGGGATGTCAGCGCCGGGAAGCCAGCCGCCGCCCGGCTGGGAGAGCAGGACGTGGAGGGTGACGGATTGGGTGGAGTCGCCCCAGACAAAATCGGCGATGCCATCGCCGTTCAGGTCACCGGCGGCGACGCTGGCCGGGTCGATGGGGGTGGGGATGCGGTAGGGATTGCGGAAGCTTTCAGCGCGCGCGAAGGGTGCTGCGCAGAAGGCAGCGAAGAGCAGGGCAAGAGCAAGGCTGCGATTCACGCGGGATCCTGGTCGTTTCCGGGGAAGGCTGGTCGAGTGAAGGATAGCAGAGGATATGTCCAAGAAACGCGACTAAGTCAGCGGATAACTTGCGACGGCATAGCGCGAAAGAGGGATGGACGCGCGAGTTTGCGGAGTTACTTGGCGGAGTGGGTGAGTTTTACATTGATGCCGATGCGCGCGGTCCGGGGGTTAGCAAGGGTCAGGGTAGGGGTGCGGCCGACTTCGATGGCGCGATTGACGAGGTTTTCGCCCGATGCGAAGAGTTCGAAGCGGGAGCCGAAGTCATGCGCCGCGAAAGCATCAAGTTTGAAGTAGCTATGCAGAAGATAGGTATTGGCGTCGTCATCGAACTGGCGGCCGGAGACGCGCGAAGCGATGTTGAGGCTGCCAATTCTTGGCCTAAATCCGCGAATCTGGAGGGTGCCCATATTGTGAGCCACCTGAGGGATCCAGTTGCCGACGAGCTGAGGTTGCTGGGCGTACTGGGTGACGGTGGCGTTGGTGTGCTGGTAGCCGCCCTGGAAGGTGATCCAGCGAAGATCGGAGAGGGTGTGGAAGGGCTGGAGTTCGAAATCGAGAGAAACGCCGCGGCTTTCGATCTGGCCGAGGTTTTCGCGCATGAGCTTGATGGGGTTGCTGGTGGCGTCGGTGGTGAGGGCTGTGATGGGCCGGTTGACGCGGGTCCAGAAATAGGTACTTCGTACCTCTCCCCAGGTGTGCAGGGTCGCCAAACCAACTTCCCAGCCGGTGGCGCGTTCGCTGCGCAGGTAGTTGTTGGGCAGGGTGAGCAGGCTGCCTACCTGGGTGGAGCGGTAAAGCTCGTTGGGGGTGGGGGCGCGGTAGGCGCGGAAGCCGGTGGCGGAGAGGGCGAAGTGTTCGCCTAGCTTTCTGGAGACGCCGAGGCGCGGGTCGAAGACCCTTTCGGCGAGATGAGGCAGCGCGACGAGGACGGGCTCGGTGCGCACGCCGTCGAAGTTGCTGAACCAGTCGAAGCGGCCGGAGGCGCTGAGGGTCCAGGCGGCGCGGGTGAAGAGCAGTTCAGCGTAGGCGCCGGTCTGGCGCTGGCGGTCGGAGAGATCGATGGGGCTGGCGACGCCTTTGCTGATGGTGGTTTCGATGTCATGGGCGCGCACGTCGTGGGTGTCGGCTCCGACGACGTAGAGTAGGCCGGGGCCGAGGACGCGGGTGGCGAGAGGCTGGGACCAGTGCAGGACGGCGCCGAGCTCGTCGTCGGGGGTGCGAGCGAAGCGGTTCAGAACTTCGCCGTCGCGGGGCTGGTTGGTGCTGAGGATGGTGGAGAAGGTCTGGCGGTAGTGCTCGGCGGAGCCGTAGGCGCGGAAGGTAAGCGTCCCGCTGCGCGGTCCGTTCCAGTCGGCGCCGGTGGCGTAGCGCCAGAGGCGGGTGCCGTTGGATTGGAGGGGGGTACCGTTGGCGCGAGCTTCGTTCATGGCGCTGGTGCGGAGGAAGAGACGGAGCGGCTGGGCAGCGGCGGGCGTGGAGGCGCCGAATGTGCGATCGAGGAGGACCAGGCCGTTTTGCGCGTGGACGTTGGAGTTGGTGTCCACTGGACCGCGGGCGGCGGGGGCGAGCTGGATGAAGCCGTCGGTGCCGAGGACGCCGCCGGTGGCGAGCAATCCCCAGGGACCAGGATGCGCGGAGAGGAAGAGGCTGTTCTGGTAGGTGTTTTCCGAGCCGTAGCTGGATTTCAGTTCGGCGAGGTTGGAGGTGGGCCGGGCGGGGAGAACGTTGACTACGCCGCCGATGGCAGAGGAGCCATACAGATCGCTGGCGCCGCCGCGGACGACTTCGATGGAGCGGATGGAAAGCTCAGGTGGTTCTTCCCAGTGGATCCAGCCGCCGAAAGCGTCGTTCAGGGGGATATCATCTTCGGTGACCAGGGTGCGGCTGGCGGAAGTGCTCCCCAGTCCGCGCAGGCTGAGGCCCTGGGAAGAGGGATTGGCGACGAGCGAACTGGAGCGGCGGAAGGTTTCGAGACCGGGAACCTGGCGGAGCTGGCCGTCGAGGGTGACGGGGGCGGATTGCTGCAATTCCTGCTGGCTGAGGGTGCGGGTGGAGACGGGGCTTTCGAGGTCGCCGAGCGGGGCACGGTAGGCGGTGACGGAAACGGTCTCGCTTGCTCCGGCGAGCTGGAGCACCACAGTGTCGGCTTGCCAGCTCACGGTACGAGGTGAAAATCCGTCGGCTTCAACGATGAGCTGTTCCGTGAATTCGCAATTGGAACAGGTTGAGACCAGGCGTCCGTTGGAGTCGGTTGTGCCGACCAGTTTGCCGCGTGCGCCGGAGGGGATTGTGTCGTAGACGTGGGCTCCTGAAATCGGGGCGCCAGTGGAGTCGACCAGCCGGGTCAGCGAATTTGGTATTGGCGGCATGGGCTCAGGGCCAGTCACGATGGTGGCGCGATCATTGACGACGGGCGCTGGCGCCTGGGCGATGCCGGCGGTATCGCCTGTCGCGAGCACGAACGCAATCGGAATGAGGATGCGGAAGCGGACAGGCACGGTCAAAGCGATTCGAAGTTTTTCAGTCCGCATGAGGGAAGTCTCCCAGCAATTGTCCCATGGTTTTCCTTAAGACGGGATGAACGAGGTGGGGTGCTATCTGCGCCAAAGGTGTTAAAACGAAACTGCGCTGGTGCATGCGGGGGTGGGGAATCTGCAAATCGGGTGTATCGAGGACCAGATCGTCGCAGAGGAGTATGTCGAGGTCCAGGGTGCGGGGACCATTGGGGATGCCGTGGGAGCGGTCTCGGCCGAAATCACGTTCGACGGCGAGAAGCCGGTCGAGGAGAGCGCGGGGCTGGAGGCTGGTTTCGAGGAGGGCGGCGGCGTTGAGAAAGGCGGGTTGGTCGGCAAAACCGACTGGGGCTGTTTCGTAATAGCTGGAAACCGCGATGACCTGGCCCAGTTCTGCAAGGCGAAGCACAGCAGCGTCGAGGGTCTGACGCGGTGAGCCGGCGGGGCTGGGGAGGTTGGAGCCGAGGGCTAGGGCAGTGAGCATGAGGCTAGGACACAGGGGGCTAGGGACTTCGGTTGTCGTTGGCCGAAATCGTGTTGTGATCGTGAACGTTTCATGGGGCGGCGGGGGTGGCGAATTCGGTGGACTTGCGTTTGCCGCCGAAGTTGCGGTTGAGGAATTTGACAAGGGGCCGTTCGCCGTAAAGGTGGAAGACCAAGGCCAGAAGTACGGAAAGGGTCACGCCGACGAAGGCGCCGGTCGCGGTATCCCTGCGCAGCCAGGCGTGGCGAGGACCGAGAATGCGGTCGATGGAATATTCGCAGTAGGGATGGATGAGGTACAGGATGTAGCTGGCATCCCCGACGAGGACCAGGCTGGTGAAGCGCGTGTCCCATCCTTCCTGGGAGAGGACGCTGGCCGAGGTCACGAGCAGGAACGAGGGGACGCCGAGCAGGAGAGAGCGGGGAAGAGAAATCGGCGGCAGGACGGCCTGGATGGCGACGATGAGGAGGAGGCTGAGCAGGCAGAGCAGAAGAGCGGGGACGCGGAGCCGGCGGCCGGCGGCACCGGTGACAGCCCGACTGGCGTAGTAGCCGAGGATGCCGAGGAGGAATTCGAGGCTGAGGTCGCGCGAATAGAAGGCGGCCAGGACGTTGCTGTCGCGGAAAGGCAGGCAGGCCAGCAAAGTGAGCAGGACCAGCACAGCCCCGAAGGTGACGGAGGGGATGCGGAACGCCCATCGCTTGTGAAAAAGAATGCCGATGGCTAGAGCGAGGTAGAAGAACATTTCGTAGTTGAGGCTCCAACCGATGAAGAGGAGGGGCTGAATGACGTCGCCGTACTTGGCGAAAGGGATGAACAACAGACTCTTGAACAGTTCGACGTAGCTGGCGCGGGTAGAACCCATGAGGGCGGGCATGCGCAGAGACGCGGCGAAGAGCAGCAGCGTGAAAAACCAGTAGGGTGGCACGATGCGCAGGATGCGGCGGCGCAGGAAGAAGTCGCCGACGTGGGCGCCAGGGCCTAGGGTCGGCTGCAACCGGTCATCGAGGATGCGGGCCATGATATAGCCGCTGATGACAAAGAAAACGTCGACGCCATACGAGCCAAAGATCTTCAGGTGCGGAAAGACGAAACCGGTATGAAAGACCACGACAGACAGGGCGGCGAATGCGCGAAGAACCTGGATGTTGTTGAGTTTGGAGTTGGTCTTCAACGCGAGCCTCTTGGTTGGCTTCCGGGGTGGAGCGGGCGCAGGGGCCTGGATTCAGCCTAGCATTGCGGGCGGAAGGGAGAACTCTGCGAATCTGCTTTGACAGCAGGGGTATGCCGTGCTTTGATTCAATCCGAGTTTCCCTCCCTTCCCCCATGAAACGAAATCGCGCGCTTCACGGCTATAGCAGGTGTGATGCGCGAACAAATCGAAAACGAGGCCGGCATGAAGAAACAGTCCCCCGAGCATGTGCGGATGTATGCAGAGCCGAGCGAGATGTATTGCCGGCGGTTGGCGGAAGTGGCTTTTGCAATGTACGCCGGCAAGGTCGTGGCGAGCGATACGGGGTCGGTCGAGACCAATCCGTCGAGTTGTCAGGCGGTGTTCAAGAGGATGCTTCGGGTGGAGGACCAGGGCGCCGGGATCGGGCTGCTGACCAAGGCGCTGCTGGAGGACGCGAAGCTGCAGCAATACCTGGCGGTGCTGACTGACTACGTTCCCAGCAAGTGGCTGCTGGAGCAGGAACGTTCGGCAAAAAAAGAGTGGGACGGGAAGGGCGATATCTTCGAGGCCGTGGCGGAGCGCGGCCTGCTGGGTGTTTCGATGTCGGGCGGTGGGATACGCAGCGCGACGTTCAACCTGGGAGTTCTGCAAGCCTTGGCGCAACTCGGGATGCTGCCGCGGATCGACTATCTGTCTTCTGTTTCGGGCGGGGGGTATATTCACCAGTTTCTGGGAGGGTGGCTGCTGCGCGATCCGAATGGTCAGGACGGCGTCATTCGCAAGATGGTTCCACAGGCCGAGCCGGGCTGCCTGCCGCGTTCGCCGGAACCGATCAAATGGCTGGTGCGGTACGCGAGCTACCTGACGCCGAAGCGAGGGTGGTTCACCGCCGATACATGGACGCTGGTTTCGATCTGGGTGCGAAATACGGTGCTGAACCAGATTCCGATCGTGACCGGGTTTGCTGCGGCGTTTTTCTTTCTGCACCTGCTGCTGCCCGTATCGATTTTTGGCCGCAGTACATCGGGAACAGGATCAGACGGGGGCAGCGGGCTGGAGCGACTGGCGATGTGGGGAATCGTTGCGCTGGCTGCGGCGATTTTTTCTCTAGGAATGCTGGGCATGAACCTCTACCGCCAACTACGCATTGGCAATGAAGGGGATGGGTCGGTGGCCAAACATGAGGAGGCAAACCGGAAACGGGCAGCCAAGCTGCTGACGAATGCGGGTGTGCAATGGGGAATCATCGTGCCATGGCTGGGGTGCGCACTATGGGTGACCTTCTGGGCGCAGTTGCACCGTGAGGACATGTGGGGTCCTACCGCCCCGCTGGTGCTGAGCTGCGGCATGGTGCTGGTGCTGGTCATGATGGTGATCGCGCTGGGCGGATCGTGGGGCGCTTTCCTCAAACTGCATACCGGTCCCCGAGGGAGTGCCCCCAGCATGGGGCTGCGAGTGCTGGCCATCATGGGCTTTGTGCTGATCGGTTGTCTTACGACAGCGACCGCATGCTTGCTGGGCTGGGGTTTTGTGGAAGGCAGCAGGCATCTGGCGCTGTGGTTGAGCCATGTGAGCTGGCTGGAGGTGGTCGATCGCGGGATGGCCGTGGTGGGGAAGATTCTCAAGGCGCTGGTGCCCAAGGCCGCGGAAATGGCGACATCCCTTCGAGAGGGTGCGACGAACGGCGCTTCGGCGAGCCAGCAGCACCCTGGCACGCATGTGCCTTTGTCGATCGATCCGTGGCGGATTCAGTTAATGATCTTGCCGCCGGCGCTGCTGAGTGTTCCGTATGTTGCGGTTGAGTTGACTCTCGGGTTGCTGGGGAGAGATTTTTCCGACACGCGGCGCGAATGGCTGGCTCGGCTACGGGCGTGGTCGCTGTTGTTCGGCGTGATGTGGGCCGGCGTGGTGGCGCTGGCGCTGCTGGGGCCATACGCCATCTACTTTCTGATTGGCACGGGCGTGGTGGGAACCTCGAGCACGTTGATCGCATTCGTCGTGACGCACCTGACTGCCATCTTTGCGAGCTGGAGCGGGAAAGGAGACGGGAAGCCGACGGATAAAGGGATCCTGGGATTCAAACCAGTGGACTTTGTGGCGCTGATTGCCGGTCCGATTGCCATGGCGAGCATGCTGATCGTGGTTTCTTTCGCGGTCTCGCTGGAGGCCGATGCACTTACGATCCTGCTGAAAGCCCTGGACGTAAGGCTCGGGCATTACTGGTTGGCGCTGCTCATTGGCGGCATTGTGAATCTGGTGGTGATGGGGATGTTTGCGTGGCGGGTGGATATCAACGAGTTCTCGATGATCTCGTTTTATCGCAACCGGCTGACGCGCTGTTATCTGGGCGCAACGCTGAACAATCGGCAGCCCGATCCTTTCACGGGCTTTGACGATCGCACCAAGGTGAGCCGGAGGAAGCTACCGGACCAGACCATTCCGCCGCGGGTGCGGGACATGCTGCCCAAGGGTTACGCGGCGCTGGGCGTCAACGAAAAGGGTGAGCGCGAGGAAGGGCTCTATGAAGGGCCGTTTCCGATCTTCTGTACGACGTTGAATTTGACGACGGGCAAGGAACTGGCCACACAGGAGCGAAAGGGCGCGAGTTTCACGTTTACGCCTCTGTATTCGGGATATAGCGTGTCGTGGACGCAGGGCAAGCATGGCGAGGTGAGCCTGAATGGATTCGTGCCGACCGAGGAGTATGCCTATCGTGAGAAGGGCATCCACGTGGATACGGCGGTTGCGGTTTCGGGGGCGGCGGTTAATCCCAACATGGGATACAACAGCAACCCGGTGCTGGCGTTTCTGATGACGTTTTTCAACGTGCGGCTGGGGTGGTGGATCACCAATCCGCGGCGGCGCAAGGACTGGCGAGCGACCAGTGGACGTCCGACGCCGAATTTCCCTGGGTATTGGCTGCTGCATGAGTTGTTCGGGTCAGTGGATGACGCTTCGCAATACGTCAACCTGAGCGACGGCGGACACTTTGACAACATGGGCTTATACGAGCTGGTGAGGCGGCGGTGCAAGTACATTATCGTTAGCGATGCGGAAGCCGATCCGGAGATGAAGTTCGAAGGCATGGGCACGGCGATTGCGAAGTGCCGCATGGATTTTGGCGTGGAGATCGACCTGGATCTGCGGCCCCTGCGTATTGGTGCAGATGGGTACAGCGGGGCGCATTGCGTGGTGGGAACGATCCAGTATCCGCCGCCCAAGGAAGAGACGGGCGACTATGGGGCGAATGGTCCGCGGGGTTGCGAATGCCTGCAGGAGGCCGGCGACGATAAGTACACCGGCATTCTGCTGTACATGAAGACTTCGCTGGTGGGGGACGAACCGGCCGACCTGATGGCCTACAAGCTGAGGCACGATGTGTTTCCCCATGACATGACGGGGAACCAGTGGTTTACCGAGACGCAGTTTGAGAGCTACCGGTGCCTGGGGCATCATGTAGCCATGACGGCCATTCAGCCGGCGCTTTCGCCGCGCGAAACGCGGTTGCCGAGCGGCGCGGGAAGGGAGCAGTCAGCCTTCGAAATTGATGCGCTGTTTCACCGGATGTATTCGATCTGGTATCCGCGAACGCCGGAGATGGAGAAGCATCTCAGCGAACATTTGAAGGGCTTTGAAGGGATTCTGGCCGACTTGCGGGCGCGGCCGGAGTTGGCGGGCTTGGAAGCAGCGTTAAACGATCCGCGTCCGACGTCGGAGGTAACGCTGGTGAACTGGACAGCGCCGAGTTCCGCCACGATGACAGCGGAGGCAAGCCGGGCGTATGCACTGCAATTCGCGCATTCCATGCTGGGATTTATGTACACGGTGTATACGAATCTCGAGCTGGCATTTCCGGATAACCGTGTGTCTCCGCATGCGGATTGGTGGATGTGTTTGTTCCGGCGGTGGTGCCGAGTGGGCCTGGTGCAGGATGCGTGGGTACAGCATGTGCCGATGTTCCCGACGGAGTTTCGGCTGTTTGCGCGGAGGGAATTGAGGCTGCCGCCGCGGGGGACGTATGTGGAGTAGGCGCTGGCGGCTTTGAGCGGGATGCTTTGCGGAAGGTGGGCGGTTTTGCGCAATCTCGCTTACGAGTAAGGTGGGATCAATCGCATTTGCAATTTGCGAAGGAGCGAAGAGAGGGAGACCGACTTCTTGGCGGCGCGCTGGTAACAGACAAAAGCAGGGACAAAGGCAACCGCAGATCCTTCACTTCGTTCAGGATGACAAAACGGTATTGGGTGATATCAGGTCCCGGGAAGAGGGCTTCCTTGCTCTGCTCGCGTTCACTATGACGCAATTGTTGACGGGCAGCTTCATTCCCTACTGCTTCGGCAGGACCAGCAACGTGATGGACTGGGCGGGAAAGGTTGCGGTGATGGTCGCGGTGGTGCTGCCGGTGGGTGGTGGGGTGATGGCGATGTCGGGTCGGGCGGTGATGGCGGCCAGGTTGGCGACGCTGTAGAGCCAGACCTTGGCCTTTGTGGCCTTGGTAGCCAGGTTTTGTAGCGAGATGGGGCCGGTGAGATCGCCGTAGGTCTTGTTGAGGACGAGCAGGGTGATAGCGTTGTCGCTGCTACGCTCGGCCCCGTAGATGGAAAGCTGGCCCTGGCTGGCGCTGGTCGATGTGAGGGACTGGTCGCCGAACTGGGAACCGTTGCCGTCGTAGTTGCGAAAGACTTCGAAGGCCATCAGGCCGGGGACCTGCGAGGCAGGGTCGGGTGGTCCCCAAAGCGTGCCCAGATCGAGGCCTTCGCGACCGAAGATGCCGAGGATGTCGGCCTGGGCGAGTGCGCCGTTGATGTGTTCCTGGCCGCCCCAGTTGTATTCGGTGATAGCCGTCTTAGTGCCGGGGTAGGCGGCGTTGACCCAGGTGTGCATGGCGGGGATCAGCTGCGGAGCCTGCAGAGGCACTTTGCAGCTTGAGGTGAAATTGGCGTCGGTCGAGTAGTTGGGCTGCGGGTAGTTAGGGTCGGTGTAGGTGGGATCCCAGAAGACGCGGGTGGAATTGAGGCGGACCTGCTGCGCGCCGGTGTCGCCCGCGGTCGAGAAAGCGACGGAGCTGCCGTTGTAGTCGGCGGCGAAGTAGGTATGCAAGTCGAGGTAATCGAGCAGTCGCTGGCCATGGGCGGTTTCATAGGCCTGGAACTGCTGCAGGTAGTACTCGAGGAATGGAATGCCGCTGTGCGCCTTACGATCGACGGGGTTGTCCCAGGGCTGATAGCAGGGACCTGATCCCCAGCCGGATTCGATGTCCTTCTTGGAGTAGAAATAATTCCACCAGTAGTCGACGACGGGTCCGCTGACGGCAGCGGTAGGATCGGCGGCCTTGATGGCCTGGGCGGTAGCGAGGCCGTTGTTAGTGACTTCGTCGTAGGTGGAGGGATTGGGGTGTACATCGCGATGTACGGCGTCCCACCAGCTAGGCTCATTGTCGAGGTCGTAGAAGGCGACGCCTCCATTGGCCGCGGTGCCGAATTTGCCAACCAGCGCAGTGACCCAGGCTCCTGCAAAGGAGGGGCCTACGGCAGTGCTGGTGAGAGTGGGGTCGTTGCCGGTAACGGCGCAGCCGCCGCTGCTGGTACAGCCGTTAACGCCCTGCGCATAGATTCCGTTGCCGCAACCCCGATTGGCCTCGACCTCCTGCTGGTTGGGATAGAGGGAGACGGGAAAGCTGCAGCTGGTAGCGTCTTTGGCCACCCAGCCGAGGACAGGGACGGTGCCCATGGTCTTGGTATGCGTCGCGGCATCGGCAGTGACCAGGTCGTCGAAGAAGCCGGTGGGACCCACAGCGTAGGAGCCTGATTCATTTTCGAAGTAGTAGTCGCCGGCGGCGTTGGTGTCCTTGAGCAGGTAGTTGTAGCGGGACGTGTTGTCGCCTCCCCAGCGGGCGACGGGTAGGCTGGTGGCTTTAGCGACGGAGGATTGGAGCTGATAGGCATCCATGCCGTAGATGTCGGGATTGATGGCGTGGGTGATAGCGGAGGTATCGACGGTCATTGCGGGTGCGGCGGCGGTAGCGGGGGCGTTGAGGGTCAGGGTGGTGCTGCCGGAGACGGTTGCGTCCTGATTGCTGGTGGCGACGATGGTTACGGAGGCCGGCGCGGGAAAAGGCGTTGTGTAGAGACCGGTGCTGCTGAGTGTGCCGGGGCTCAGGGTGCTTCCGGGCGGTCCCAGCAGCGACCAGGTGACGGCGGAGCTGTGGTTTCCGTTGCCGGTGACGGTAGCGGTGAATTGCTGCGTCGCTCCGATGATGACGGAGGCTGTTGGGCCGGGAGCGACGGATACCGCGGTGATGGCGGGAGGGGCATAGGTCGCAAGCGCGGTGGTAGCGGCGTTCAATGTAACGGTGCAGGCGGGAGTGTTGGCGGGGGCACAGCCGGTCCAGGATGCGAAGGTGTTACTGCCGGCTTTGGCGGGAGCGGTAAGAGTGACCGTCGTGCCGGAGTTGTAAGTTCGCGTGAAAGGCGCGGTACCGCTGGATGCTCCCGACTTATCCGCCGGAGAGACGGTGATGGAAACGCCGCTTGCTGGAGATGCGGTATTGACGGTGAGGGTGTAGGTGGCGGGCGGGGGTGGGGTGGAGGAGCCACCTCCGCCGCCACATGCGGTGAGCAGGACGAGGGGAACGAACCATGCGGCGGGAACCAATCGTGGCGGGGTAGAGCGGGATGTTTGGGAAGTTCCTGGGAGTGTGGACTGGCGCTTTCTGGATGCGTTCACGAAGTTCTCCGCGTTCGACAGGCGCGCGGAGACTTGAAGGACAGAGCGCGCACCGAGAGCTTTCTGGAGTGACAAGCCATCTTACCCGGCGCGGGCTGCGCTGTGCGGAAACGTCATCAGTGAGGCAGGTAAAGGTCGAGCCATTCGATCCAGCGGCGATAGACGTCGCGCATGCGGACGGGGTCTGCGGGGCTGTGGCCGCCGACGGGGTAGGCGTAGAACTCGGTCTTGACGCCGCGGTCTTTGAGGGCGTGGTAAAGCTCGTAGCCCTGGGTGATGGTGACGCGGTAGTCGCCGGTATCCTGGAGGACTAGGGTGGGCGTGACCATGTTTTTGTAATAGGTGATGGGGGACTGATCGACCCAGTGCTTCATCCAGTCACCGGTGTAGGGTGATCCGCCAATGGCGTTTGCGCGGGCGACGTTGGCGTCGGAGAGATTGTACTGATCGAGGAGATTGGTGACGGGGGCGCCCGCGATGGCGGCTTTCCAGAAGCCGGCGTGGCCGATGAGCCAACTGGTCATATAGCCGCCGTAGCTCCAGCCGGTGACGGCGATGTTGGATTCGTCGACGATGCCGAGTTTCTTAAGGGCTTCAACGCCGGCAAGGACGTCACGGCCGGGGCCGTCACCGGAGTCGTCGACGATAGAGTGGGCGAAATCGTTCCCTTGGTTGTCGGAGCCGCGATAGTTAGGCTCCAAGACCAGCCAGCCTTGCGCGGCGATCATCTGGGCGAAGATGTTGAAGCTGTCTTTGGAGGAAGAGGTGGGTCCGCCGTGGATGTAGAGAACGAGGGGGAGTTTCTTGCCGGGCTGGTAATTGGGCGGGTAGGTAAGGATGCCGTTGATGGGCCAGGATTTGGACGATTTCGCTGTCGGAGTCTTATCGGGGCTTTCCCAGTGCAGCACTTCGCTTTTGCCCAGAGTGAGGGCGGAGGTATCTTCGAAGGCGTCGTTGAAATGGGTGAGCTGGCGGGGCTGACTGGTGGGTGAGTCGAAGAGGTAGAGCTCGGTGGGATGGTGCGGGGCGCTGGCCAGGAAGCCGACCTGGCCTTGAGGACCGACGGCGGCGTCGAGCCAGAAGGCTCCGGCGAGGGAAAGGTTGCCGAGGGGCAGGCGAGTCGGTGAGCCACTTAGGGGATGGATCCAGAGGGCGGTGGTGGCGGCATCGTTGGCGCCGGTTACGATGGCCTGGCTGTCCGGCGTCCAGAGGGCGCGGAAGACGTTGCGGTCGAGGGAGCGAGTGAGGTCGTCGCCATCGCCTTTCAGGCCCGCGGTGATGTAGATGTCGTTGTAGTTGCGATCCTGGCCGTCGCGCGGGTAGATGTAGGCGACATGCTTGCCGTTGGGCGAGGGGACGGGGAAGCTGGCGTACTGGGTGTGGGTGGTGATGGGCTCGGAGGTTCCGGTGGCCAGGTCGAGAAGCTGCGGCGAACTCTGACGGCGGTCGCCGGAGTAGGTATTTTCGAGGCGGACGTAGATCAGCTTGGAGCCGTCGGGGGTGAAGGCGATAGGTGAAGCGGGCGGGCCGGGTGGGAAGGCGACGGGGAGCGTCCACGAGCCGGAGGTGAGGCGGCGGGAGGCATCCTTGGGACCTTCTTTCGAGCTGTCTTTTGGCTTGTCTTTGGAGGTATCGCTGGGATCGGGGATGCCGTTGGCGGGGACCATCCAGAGGTGCGTTGCGAGGGATTTTTCTTTTACGAGGAAGTCGTTATCGCCGACTTCGAAGGCGTCGTCGAACTTATCTGCGCCGGTTTTCTTGGGGGCTTCGTCGACGGCGGCGAATGCCAGGGCGGAACCGTCGGGCTTCCAGGCGAACTGCTGGATGGAGGTGGCGTGGTGAGTGACTTGCAGGGCGTCTCCACCGGCCATATCGAGAATGTAGATCTGGTTATGCTTGTCACTGTCCTGGGCGAGGAATGCGAGGCGATCTCCGCTGGGCGACCAGCGTGGGAAGGAGGCGGACTTGCGGTCGTGGGTGAGCGGGCGAGGCTTGCCGGTGGCGACGTCGAAAAGGGTGAGTTCGGCGACGTTGAGATCGTTTTCGTAGTCGGGGCGGGTGACCACGGCGACGATGGATTTGCCGTCGGGCGAGAACTGAGGATCGGAGATGCGCACGATCTTGCCCACCCAGGCGAGGTCGAAGGTGTGGCCGGGAGTTGCGGGGATGGGGAGTCGGGAAGGCGTCTGGGTCTGGCTTGCGGCGGACAGAGATAAGAGCAGGAGCAGAGACGGGGTGGCGAATGGCTTCAGGAAAGCAAAGGGCATGGAAGGCCTCGGAGCGGGATGATGCGGAGCTTGGAGTGACTATACAGGAGGGTCCTCAAGATGAATGGCGTTTCGAGGTAGCAGCCAGCCCTTGAGACGAGCGACCGGCAGAGATGACGGCCAGGGAAATCCCGAGAGCGGCCCTAAGGCTACCGACAGAAGCCTGGTTCTGCCTGCTGGTGGATGGGGAATCTGTTCAGTCTGGCTTTTCAGTGGGCGTGAATTGCTGCAAGGCGGGGAGGAAGATGCGGGCGCTCACAGATGGGAACCGAGCTTGCATTGCCACGTGCCAGATGAGCGCAAGACGCTTTGCCAATTTGATTCGCAGTTGCCTTCGAGTGGGCGCAGGTTTTCGCGGAGGATCAAGAGCCGAGTGAAGCGGCAGGTGGAAAGACGAGTTCCCCTTCGCCGCAGGGCTCCTGAAAGCTTCGCAGGTAGGTGTCGAGAATTTCGTTGGTGACGGGGAAGGCGGCGTTGGCGTCGAAGCGGTTGCGGCGTTCTCGCAGGCGAGCGCGGAGTTCAGCAGGATCGGCTTTGAGATAGAGCAGGATCCAGCGACGGTGGTGAGATTCGATGAGGCGCTTGTAGTGGGAGCGGGTGTCCTGGCTCCAGAAACTGTTGTCGATGACGACCGGTGATCGTTGAGGCAGAAGCGCCTCCAATTGTGCTTCGACGGACGCTGCGGCGATTCTTTGCAGGCGCGAATATTCGGCGGAAGGATAGTCGATGCCATAGCGACCAAAGTCGTTCCAGATTTGTTCGTCAATGGAGAGGCGATGAAAGCCGTTGGATTGGAGGAAGGCAGCCGCAGTAGTCTTGCCGGCTCCGGCAACGCCGCACATGAGCACGATGGCGTCGCTGGGGATTTGGCCGATGGCAAGGAGATGACGCAGCCAAACGAGGATTTTGCGATCGTCCTTCATCGGCACCATCGTATAAGAACCGCCAATAGGTCTTCCGATCAGCGGCTGTGTTGCGGACTCTACTGGCGGAGGGTGACGGTGGTGGCGCCGGCGCCGCCTTCCTGGTGGGTGGGCTCCTGGATTCCTGCGACGTGAGGGTGGGTGCGGAGGTATTCGCGCAGGGCGCGGCGGAGGATGCCCATGCCGGTGCCGTGGATCACGCGGATGGTGGGCAGGCCGGCCAGGAAGGCCTGGTCGAGGTACTTTTCGAGGTCGTGGGTGGCTTCGTCGACGGTGCGGCCGATGAGGTTAATTTCGCTGCGCATGTCTTCAGAGCCGGAGCTGGTGACGGTGACGCGAACGCCTTTCTGGCGGGCTACGGCGTCGAGAGGTTTTTCGGTGGGCAGGGGCTTGCCGGCGGGGGCGACCACTTCGGCGATGTCGTCGCGCTTGATGCGCATTTTAAGGGCGCCGAGGGAGACTTCGTAAAGATCCTTCTCGAGTTCGCGGGCGATGGTGACGATCTTGTTGCCGAGGTTCGAGGACGACTTGATGCGGACCTGGTCGCCGATGCCGACCTGTTTGACGACGTGGGGCTGTGCGTTGGGATCGCCCTTGTCGGCGCCAGAGCGGTGGGCGACGACGGTGGAGTTGAATTGCTCTTCGAAGTCGCGGCGGAGGCGTTGAATGCGGCGTTCAGCGTCTTTGGAGAGCTTGAGCTGGGCGGTGCGGTCGTCGATG
Organism: uncultured Acidobacteriota bacterium; assembly: GCA_903832475.1. Classification (GTDB taxonomy): domain Bacteria; phylum Acidobacteriota; class Terriglobia; order Terriglobales; family Acidobacteriaceae; genus Acidicapsa. The sequence continues at coordinate 50,988 of CAILBQ010000461.1, forward strand.
GCGGCGACGGCCTGGCGCATCTGGAATTCGAAGTCCTTCATCAGCGAAGCGAGCTGCTTTTCGAGGTCGCGGGTGCGCTGCTTGAGTTCGACATCGCCTTCGCGGGCGAGGCGGGCACGTTCGAGGTTGAGGGCGTATTTTTCTTCGCGGGCTGACTTGCGCTCGGCTTCGAGTTCGGTGAGCTGCTTGTGGAGGTTTTCGAGGAAGCGGGCGATGTCCGCCTGCTGGGTACCCATGCGGTCGCGGGCGGCCGAAACGATGGCGGGGTTAAGGCCGAGGCGTTCGGCGGTCTGGATGCCGGCGCTGGCTCCGGGGACGCCGAGACGGAGCTGGTAGTTGGGGATGAGCGTGGTTTCATCGACGCCGGCGGCGGCATTCAAAACGCCGGGAGTGTTGGCGGCGTATACCTTGAGGCTGGTGTGGTGGGTCGAGATGAGGGACCAGGACTGGGTATTCAGAAAGAAGGACGCGACGGCGACGGCGAGGGCGGAGCCTTCGTCGGGGTCGGTGGCGGAGCCGAGCTCGTCGAGGAAGATGAGGGCGGTGGGCGTGGCAAGGCGAGAGAGGCGGTCGAGGTTGAGGATGTGGGCGGAGAAGGTGGAGAGGCCCTGTTCGATCGACTGAGTGTCGCCGATGTCCGCCAGAAAGGCGGAGAAAATGGGCTGAGTCGCGGCGGACGCGGGGACGGGTATGCCGGCCTGGGCCATGAGGGCGCAGAGGGCCGTCGTCTTCAGGGTGACGGTTTTGCCGCCGGTGTTGGGGCCCGAAATGATCAGCTGGCGGGCGGTGGATTGTAATTCCAGGGTGAAAGGGACGATCTTGCCGCCGGTCGTTTTGAGGCGCTTTTCCAGCAAGGGATGCCGGGCGGATTCGAGGCGAAAAGCTTCCTGAGAGAAGACTGGGCGGGTGCAGTCGTAGGCCAGGGCGAAGCGGGCGCGGGCCTGCAGCGTGTCGACCAGGGCGAGTACGCGGGCGCCGGCGACCAGGGCTGGCGCGTACGTACCCACTAGCGCGGTGAGGGCGATGAAGATGCGGTGGATTTCGGCCTGCTCTTCTTCGAGGAGGCGGACGAGCTCGTTGTTCTGCTCGATGGTTTCGAGAGGCTCGACGTAGACCGTCTGTCCCGACGAACTCGCTCCGTGGACGACTCCGGAGACGCGGCGCTTCTGCTCGGCTTTGACGGGGATAACGAAGCGGTCGCCGCGGATGGTGATGAGGTCGTCCTGGGTCTGGTTGTCGGAGGAGAGCTTGCGCAGGGCGGCGCGGAGAGATTCCTCGATGACGCGCTGCTGGCGGATCTGTTCGCTGCGGATGCGGGAGAGCTCAGGGCTGGCGTCGTCGGCCAGGGTGCCGTCGGGGAGCAGCTTGCGCTGGATGGCTTCGGCGAGCGGGGCGGTGTTTTGCGCGAGGGCGGAAGAAAGTTCAAGCAGGCCGGGGATGTTATTGATTGCCTGGGCAGGCGGGTTGCGGAGCAGGGACTGCCAGGCGGCGATGTCATTAGCGATGCGGGCGATGGCCTGTAGTTCGTCAGGCTCGAGGGCGGCGGTGGGGATCTGAGATTTGGCTGCGAGTTGGGTGGGATCGAAAAGCCCGCCGAGTGGGATGCTTGCGGCGGAATCGAGCAGGATGCGCAGTTCCTGGATGAGCTGGTGCTGGCGGTTGATCCAGTCGAGGTCGGTGGAAGGTGTGAGCGCGAGCAGGCCTTCCCTGCCCACGCGGGAGATGGCGAAGCCGGCGACGAGGGCGAGCAGGGGCGGCCACTCGAGAGCGTCGGCGTCGAGATGCTCGACGGGGAGCGGCGTGGGCTCAAGCAGGGTTTCGAGTTGGGGATCAAGCACAGACATCTGACTCTATGGTAGCGGTTTACGCAGGTGGCGAAATGAATGCGAGTTGTTGGCGAAAATTTGGCTGAGTGCGGAAGAAGAAAACTGTGGTGAGCCTGGATGGTGGGTCGGTTCGCACGAGATTCGACCCATGAAACCTGAACCACTGAAGGAGAGTATGGAGGAGCCTGCATGGAGGCACTCTTCGTCAGTTCTCAGCGGGGGTTGAATTTTGACGAGATGCGCAAGGGTGCTTCCATCTGGAAGGGAATGCCATTGATGACCAGCGGCTTGAACTGGAAAGTCAGAGCGCGCCGCAGGACGGAGTCCTGGGTGGCGTAGAGGTCTGCCCCGTTATCGGAGGTGGCGCGATAGGCTTCGCGGACATGCCCGCTGCGGTCGGTGCGGACGTAGATGGTCAGGGAATCGTTTGCCTGCGGGACGTGGAGGCTCGCATCGGAAGGGTAAAGGAGCAGAGAGCGAGCCCGGGATTCAGAAACCAGCGTGGTGAGCATCTGTCGTGGAGGCAGTGTCAATTCGCGGGTCTTGAGCAGTTTTTCGTCGGCTTGGGCAAGGCGCTCCAGGCGGATGATATGCCCGCGAAGTCGCAATTTTGCAGGGAGCGCGTTGACCAGCGTATAGGGAACCAGTTGCGGTCCGAATGGAGCGAAATCGTCAAACCAGATGGAGCGCGAAAAGCTCAAAGTGCTGACTATTTTCGGCTCGGCATCCTGGAAGCAGATGCGCTCCATGCGGGCGGGGTCCTGTTCCTGGGCTGGGGTGTCGGACACAGCCGAAAGAGCAGGGTCGGCGGTTGAGATGCAGGCATGGGCAGCGGTGCCGATCGGGATGGCGCCCGGCACTTTGCGCAGGGCGTTGAGACTGGGGACAGGATTGAGCAGAGCGTCGACAAAATTCTGGATCCAGCGCGGATAAAAGCCGCCGGTGTCGTGTTCTTCGACCACCGAACCATTGACGATGCGGATCTGGGAGAAATCGCGAGAGCGGATCACGATCCGGTAGGTTACGGCGTTCAGCCAGAAGAGTTCAATCTGAGCGGACATGTCTGCCGGCGCGTGCTCTGGCGGCGCAATGGAAAGCACGAGATGAAAGGGTTGCTCTCCCTGCGTGAGTGAACACACGTGCAGGGCGCGGTCTATGGCGACTGCGTTGGGGAGGCTGGGGTCGGCGGGCGGGAAGTATGTCTGCAAGGCACAGCCACAAAGCAAAAAAAAGGCAATTGAAGCAGTACCTGGCAGGATGAGCGTCAACAAGCGGCGCATGCCGGGATAGTACTACCTGGGTGAGCTATTTCAAGCAGGGTGTTACCAAGGAGTTGAGGTAACCTGCTTCTTTGCGGGGGTTTAAAGCTGCCAGACGCGCAGGGAACTGCCGGGAATCCGCCTGCGTATGGACAGAAAGAGAGTCTACGCGGCAGCTGGGCTGCGCGTTGGAGGCGCTTATGTATTGCAGTCAATGCGGACAGGCGTTGGTGGCTGGACAGGCGTTCTGTCCACGATGTGGACAGGCAAGTGAGATGCACATGGCAGCGGGAGCTCCGCAGCCGGCAGCCAACCCGTATGGGCAATTCCCGATTGCGCAGGTGGAGCGTCGGGTGAATGCGCTGGGCGTGGCGTGGCTGGTGTATGCCGGGCTGATCGCGGTGACGGGTTTTTTCGGACTGGCTTTTGCGCAGGCGTTCATGACGCACATGCGACCGTGGCAGCATGGCATGTGGCATGCGTGGGAAGGGCCGTTCATGCCGGGATTCTTCCTCCGGTTTGCCTGGATTGCGATTGGGCTGAGGCTGGGATTGGCGCTGGCGGCGGGATACGGGTTACTGCAGAAGGCTCGCTGGGCAAGGCCGGTAGCCATTGTGGCGGCGATCCTTTCCCTGATTCATTTGCCGTTCGGGACGGTGATTGCGGTGTGACGCTGGTGGTCATGCTGAGTGCGCCGAATGTGATGGGGTGGGAGATGATGGCGCGGGACTAGTGGAGGGACGGGGGAAGGGGAACAGGGAGACGTTGACGGGGATCACAGGACGAGCGTTGACGGGCGGGCTAGAATCTTGGGATGGAATTTCCTTTGGTTCGGATGCGGCGGATGCGGCGCACGGAAGCGCTGCGTAGTTTGGTTCGCGAAACGCGGTTGGAGCCGGGACAGCTGATTTATCCGCTGTTTGTTTGCCCCGGTGAGGGTGTGCGCAAGGCGATCGGGTCGATGCCAGGAGTCTTCAACCTGAGCGTCGATGAAGCAGTCAAAGAGGCGGAAGAGGCTGCGCAGCTGGGGCTGGGCGGCCTTCTTTTGTTTGGCCTTCCCGAGAGCAAAGATGAGCAGGGATCGGGCGCCTACGACGATGCCGGGATTGTGCAGACGGCGCTGCGTGCGCTCAAGCAGACCTCCGCGGCGAAGAAGCTGGTGCTGATTGCCGATGTCTGCCTGTGCGAATACACCAGCCATGGGCACTGCGGGATGATTGCCGAGACGACGTATGGGCACGAGATCGAGAACGATTCGTCGATTGAGCTGCTGGGACGGGCGGCGGTGAGTTTGGCCGAGGCGGGCGCGGACGTGGTGGCTCCCAGCGACATGATGGATGGCCGGGTGGGGGCGATTCGCGAGGCGCTGGATGAGAATGGCCTGGAGCAGACGCCGATCCTCAGCTATGCGAGCAAGTTTGCGTCGGCGTTTTATGGGCCGTTTCGCGAGGCGGCGGATTCAGCTCCGCAGTTTGGCGACCGCAAGAGCTACCAGATGGATGGAGCCAATGTTCGAGAAGCCATGCGGGAGATCGAGCAGGACCTGGGGGAAGGCGCAGACATGATCCTGATGAAGCCGGCCATGCCGTACCTAGACGTGGTGCGGGCGGCCCGGGACCGGTTCGATGTGCCGATGGGCGCATACCAGGTGAGCGGGGAGTATTCGATGCTGCATGCGGCGTTTGAGCGCGGGTGGCTGGAGCCGGAGCGGGCCATGCTGGAGTCGCTGGTGGGGATTCGGCGGGCGGGGGCGGATTTTATCGTGACTTACTTTGCGAAGGATGCGGGGAGAGTGCTGTAAGGGCAGGGACTGAGGGACAAAGAACGGAGCGGCTAATTGGCGTATACGGTTCGGGGCTTTGGGGCAATGCATTATGGGCGGTGCGATTTTCGCCCCGATGGGTCGTATGTGACGACGCTTTGGTTTGTCGTTTTCTATCTCCCGGTAATTCCGCTTCGAAGCTTACGGATGCGGAAGACAGGCCGCGTGAAGTACTACGGGATCCGGCCGCGAAGCGAGGTTGAGGTGCTGGAGAGGACCAAGCCGCATGGAAAACAGGTCTTGCGGACGTATGCGTTCTTTGCGGCAGGGTTGGCGATTTTCTTAACGGCCGCACTGGAGCATGTGTACTGGTTGGCTGCTCCTGGTGCGATTTTGGTGGCGCTCCCATGGCTGTTGCGGAATAGGGCCCTCGACCGGGTCAAGGCATCGGTTGAGAGAAAGAAGATGGGATTCACGGCGGAGTTGCCGGATTGAGCGGCGAACTGAGCCGATCTTGGCCAGCCTCCTTCGTTCACGCTGACTTTTCGATGATGCTGGGGGGGTGTTGGGCGTATTCGGACCAGGAACCGTCGTAGAGGGCTGTTTTAGGCGCATCCAGGATTTCGAGGGCCAGGCTGAGGACGGCGGCGGTGACGCCGGAGCCGCAGGTGGTGGTGATGGGCTGGGCGGTGTCGATGCCTTTGGCGGCGAAGATTTCCCGTAGCTGAGTGGGAGATCTGAGGCGGCCCTTCTCTACGAGTTCAGTGAAGGGAAGGCTGGTGGCGCCGGGCATGTGGCCGGAGCTGAGACCTGCTCGTGGTTCGGGGGCGGCGCCGGAGAAGCGACCGGCAGAGCGGGCGTCGACGATCTGGTGGTGGGTAGCGAGCTGATTTTGGAGCTGGGCGTAGCTGACGACAGCCTGCTCGTTGAGTCTGGCGTGAAAGGTGGCTGGAAGATGCGGCGGTGAGACGGGGCCGGACTCGGTGGGGAGACCGGCTTCTGTCCAGGCTTTTAGGCCGCCGTCGAGCATGTACACCTTCTGGGCTCCGAAGACGCGGAGCATCCACCAGGCGCGGGGTGCGGAAAAGACACCTTCCTGCTCGTACACGACGATGATTGAGTCGTCCGAGACGCCGAGAGCGGACATGCTGGCGGAGAAAGCTTCGGGTGTGGGCAGCATGTGGGGCAGGGCCGTGGCGTGGTCGGAGATTTCGTCGATATCGAGAAAGCGGGCGCGGGGAATGTGGACGCCGAGGTAGCGGGCGTGGGTGTCGACGCGA
>CAILBQ010000462.1 GCA_903832475.1 uncultured Acidobacteriota bacterium
CCGGTGCGCTGTGGATCATGGCCAGCGGCTCGTGGCAGGTGCGCTTCAACGTGAAGGGTGCGCAGGGCGCGGGCGTGCTGTCGATCCCCGTTCCGGCGACTTCCTCCTCGACGCTGGGCATGCAGAAAGGCATGGCTGCGATGCTGGCCGGGCTTGGCCTCCTGCTGGTGATGGGCGTGGTGGGTATCGTGGGAGCCGCGGTGCGCGATGCGCAGTTACCGCCCGGCGCGACCGCTTCTCCGAAAAGCAGGAAGCGCTCGCGCATCGCCATGGCCGTGGCCCTGGTGCTCATGATCGGCGCGGTGGTCTTCGGCAAGTATTGGTGGGGGCTGGAAGCCGACGACTATGCCCGTTATGTGTACAAACCGCTGACCATGCAAGCTGCAGTGGGCGCAGACGATCTGCTCTCGTTGAAGGTTCAGGACCCGGGCTGGCTCAAGAGCCGTAAGGTGGATGACTTCGTCCTCGATCATGATCACCTCATGCATCTCTACGTGATTCGCCAACCCGGCCTCGACGTTGTTTACCATCTGCACCCGGACCAGATCGCAACCGGCGAATTCGAACTGCACCTGCCTTCGATGCCGGCGGGCAACTATCGCCTGTATGCCGACGTAGTGCACGCCACGGGCTTCCCGGAAACGCTGGTCGCTTCGCTGGCTCTGCCGGAGATCCGTGGCCGCGCGCTTACAGGCGACGATGCCACGGGCATTGCTCCGCCGGCAAGCGGTACCTGCAGTCCAAATCCGCAAGCCCTCTTTCGTCTTCCCGACGGCGACACCATGGTATGGAACAATGCCGGCGTACTTCCCGCCAAGACGCCGCAGGTTTTCGAATTCTCATTGCTCGATCCCAGCGGAAAGCCGGCGCCTGACATGGCTCTCTACATGGGCATGCTGGGGCACGCAGCCTTTGTGAAAACGGATGGCTCGGTTTTTGCCCACGTGCATCCCTCGGGGACGGTTTCGATGGCCGCGCTGATGATGGCTGCCGCGCAGAATCAGCCTGAAACCGTTGTCGCCAATCAAGCCACCGCCATCCCGGAGATGGAATCCGATGACGATGCTTCCTCCAGACCCGATCCCGACAACGATTCAAGCAAGACTTCCAGGCCATCGAAGGATGCAATGGAGGGGATGGTCATGCCCGGTGACCACGAACAAATGCAGGCCGCCGGTCTGCCCAACTCAGTAGGCTTTCCTTACGGCTTCCCCACCCCCGGAGCCTATCGGATATTCGTTCAAATGAAGCATGGCAGCACGGTCGAAACGGGGAGCTTTGACGCCTGCGCAAGATAGTCGCGGCAATGCCGCAGCCGCAAGCCATGCAGGCGCAATGGCGGACTGCTGGCCGGCTGTCGAGATTCGAAAACATCTAGTCCAGTGGTATCCTCGGTCCGTGCCCTTTCGCCTTGCCATCAAGGCCTGTTTGCTGCTGTTCGCCGTTACCCTCGCAGGCCAGCAGCCGGCCCCAAAGAACGTGCCGCAGCCCATTCCGGCGACGCCGCGCAACACCAGCAGCGACATTTCCGCGGCGCAGACTCCGGTCCTGATCATTCAGGGCATCGGCAAAGGCGTCGTGCCGATCGATGGCTCCTGGCAATTTCACGAGGGCGACGACCCGCGCTGGTCCCGACAGGACGTCGACGACTCCGCGTGGGAGACGATAGAGGTCGATAGCCCCTGGGGCATGCAGCATCATCCCGCTTACGCCGGGTTTGCCTGGTATCGCCGCCATGTTGAGATATTGCCCACCGCCGGCGCCACGCAGGATTACCGCCTGCTCATCCCGCACGCGGAAGACGCGTACGAGGTGTACTGGAACGGCGTGCTCATGGGCAGCTACGGCCACATACCGCCTCAGCCGAACTGGTACTACGGCGAGTTTCCACGCAGCTTCCCACTGCGCGGATCGGCGTACGGCATTCTCGCTATCCGCGTGTGGAAGGCGCCGCTCGAAGCCTTCTCCGCGGAAGAGACCGGTGGGCTCTATAACACTCCCCTGGTGGGCGATGCAGAGACCATCTCGTTGCGGGAAGAAGCCGTCAAATGGAACTTCATCCGCGAAGACCTCTTCGATTACTCGCTCATCCTACTGCGCTGCTTCGTCACCCTGCTGTGCCTGATGCTGTGGGGACGCAATCGCCGCGAACAGCTCTTTCTCTGGGTCGCGGTGTTAACCGCAACGCCGGTTGCGCTGGAGATCCTGCAGCGGCTCTTCCTGATTCCCTTCTCGTATGGCTTGGCGCGCTGCCTCAATCAACCGCTATACGTGCTCTACCACGTCTCGCTGTGGTTCCTGCTTATCTCGCTGCTGCGACTCAATGACAATCGTCGCCTGGTGAGCCTGGCCCGAAAGCTTGCCTTCTGCACACTTGCCGCTGGCATGGCGGATGGCTTTCTGGCTCTCTTCTGGGGAACGGCTACTCCGTGGATGCAGTGGGCCGATGGCCTGCTCATCGCCTTCATCCTGCTGGTCGAAGTTTTCCCCTTCGCCATCATCACCATCGGCCTGCGCCACAAGCTGGAGCCTTCGCGCTGGGTTGTGGCCCTGAGCGCGTTTGTGCTGCAGATGATCAACACCGTCGCAGACATGAGCGCGCTGGGCCAGCGATTCACCCACTGGACTCTGTTCAGCGACTTGATTGACACACCCCTGTTCACCATCCAGGGCACGCAATTCCGTGCCGAGAAAGTCACGTCGCTGGCGCTGTTCCTGTCGATCATCTACGCCGTGTATCGCTTCGCCATCGAGCAGCAGTCGCGGCAGAACGCGCTGGAGCAGGAGATGCAAAGCGCCCGCGAAATCCAGCAAGTGCTCATCCCCGAAACGCTGCCTGCCCTGGCCGGCTACGCCGTCACCAGCGCCTATCAGCCGGCGCTCGAAGTAGGCGGCGACTTCTTTCAGATCCTCTCCAATACTGACGGGTCCACCACGGTGGCGTTGGGCGACGTGAGCGGCAAAGGTCTTAAGGCGGCCATGAACGTGTCCATGATCGTTGGCGTGCTGCGCGCGCTGGCCGATTCAAGCTCCAGCCCGCGCGAGATTCTCGAAGCGCTCAATCGCTGCCTGTGCGGCCGCATGCAGGGTGGATTCACCACCGGCCTGATCCTTCGCCTCGATCCCGATGGCACCGTGACACTGGCCAACGCCGGCCACCTTCCGCCCTTCCTGAACGATCGCGAGTTGCAGCTCGAGGGCTCGCTCCCGCTGGGATTGGTCAACGTGGCCATGTACGACGAGAAGGTGCTGCAGATGGCTCCGGGCGACCACCTCAGCCTGTTCACTGACGGCCTGCTTGAGGCGCGCAACAGTGCCGGTGAACTCTATGGCTTCGACCGCATGTACTCGCTGCTCGCCCGCCGCCCAACCGCGCAGCAGGCCACAGAAGCCGCCGTGCAGTTTGGCCAGGACGACGACATCACAGTGCTCACCGTGACCCGCCTGGCTGCCGGCCAGGAGTCCACCACGTCGCTGGTGGCGCCGTTCCTGGCCGAAATCGCCGCCGGGCACTAAGCTTGCAGAATTACTGCGCCGGCGTCACCGTAAATGTCTTGGTCTGCGAAGCTGCCGCGGCATAGTTGCCCTGCGCCGCGTACGACACCACCAGCGTGTGCGTGCCCACGTAAGGCTGGGCCAGCGTGAAATAGGCCGCCCCACCAACCAGCGGCAGCGTCACCGGCGCGCCGTTGTCCAGCGAATACGTGGCCACCGTACTTGACCCTGCAAGAATTGGCGTGGTGTATGCCTTGCAGGTGTAGCTGACGCCGAATGCGATGGTTGGATTGACGCACGAGACCGACAGCGTGACCGGCTCCTGCAACACCGTCAGCGGGCTCGGAGAGGAAACGCCGCCCGCGTCGTAGGCATCGCCCGAGTAGGTTGCCAGCAGGTTGTGCTTGCCCGCGCTCAGGCCCTGCACGTAGAAGAAAGCCGCGCCGTTGCCGGCGCCATCGCTTTGAAGTGCCTGGCCCTGGAGGACGGTGCTTCCATCCTGCAACTGCACCGTGCCGCGCGGCGAATGATGAGGCGTGCCCGCCTTGGCCAGCACTTTCACGGTGACCACCGTTCCCAGCGGGAACGTCACTGTGCTCGCTGTCGGCAGCACTTGCATCTGCGTGTTATAGCTGCCGGCAACCACGTAGCTCACCGTTGCAGAGGATTGATTGCCTGCCGCATCCAGCGCCTTCACCACGAAGCTCTTCGTTCCCGGCGAAACGGTATCTACCAGCGTGGTCAGCGTACCGGTATTTTTGGTTGAGCCGGCCGCATAGTTGTAGGCTCCGCATAGCACCACGCCAGAGGTTGCGTCGGTGCATTGATAGCTGGCCTTGACCGCCTGCCCGATCGAATATGCACTCTGCGCGGGCGACAGAGCCGGTCCTTGAGACACTGCCGGCGCGACCGTGTCGATGTTCACCGGATAGGTGAAGTAGCTGGTCGACCAAAGACCGGTTCCGGTCTGGGTGAACTGTAGCTCCTGCGTGCCCGCGCAATCCTGCGCGTAGTAATGCACCAGGTATTGACCGTCCGCAAGGCCGGTGAACTCCTGCGCCGGCGGTGCAAAGACCGTTGCCGGCGTATCGGCGCCAGTGGTTGCCGGGCATGCGGTCGAGTTGGAAACTGTGACGTCGGTAGACAAAGCAAAGCCCGGCTGCGGCACCGATCCTGAAGTGGAGATGCCATAGGTGATGCTGGCAATCGGGGAGGCGACAAAGTTTGCCGCTCCCGGCAGGGAGGCGCCGGTGAGATTCGGGGGCTGGCTGGAGAAGGAAATGGAAGCAGGCAGGGAGTTGATCCAGTTGCCAGGGTGCGAGCCCGCCAGTTGCACCGTCGTCAGGTCCTCCGGAACACCAGCCACGCTGATGAAGGTGGAGTTGGGATGCGTGGTGCGACCGCTGGCGGTGAAGCTGCCTGAGGAAGTTGATGAAGCGGCCAGCGGGGCCGCGTCCGCGAGTTCTTTCGCAGCGAGTTTCGACACTCCTTTCTGTGCAGCCTTCTTAACCTGAGATTGGGTCGTTTCA
>CAILBQ010000463.1 GCA_903832475.1 uncultured Acidobacteriota bacterium
AAGATCTTCAAGGACTGCCAGAACTGCCCTCGCCTGCACCGATGCGACGAAGTGGCCATGGTGCGAGGGAAGATTCCGCGGATGTCGATTCTTGGGCCCAAGCAGGAGGCGCGGGAACTGGTGCGGCTGGGATAGCTGGACGTGGTCAGGCTTGATCGTGTTGCAAGCCCTGGACGAGTGCCTTCCACTCTTCTGAGAGACTGCTGCGGTGGTAGGTGCGTCCGGCGCGCCGGTACCAATAATCGGCGTTCCATTGTTCTCCCTCTTTGCGATGCAGGTAGGCGTGAACGGCCATGGCTTCGGGAGATTCAAGTTCGTCAACGAGGCTATGAGCGCGAGCCCAATCGCCCTGTGCGTCCCACCATAGGGCTTGGAGAGGGATGCTCCAGTCGGCGGGCGGCGCGGGCAAATTCAAGCTGGCTCTGAGCAGGTCGATATTCATGGGTGTGTCGCACCTCACATTCTCTGACTATTTTGTCCGATATTCTACGACCGAAACGGGAGGAAACCAGATCAAGGTCAGGTGTGACGGCATTCCTGTTTTGTTGTAGGACCTCACCGCTCCCGGGTAAGCGACTCGGCGAGCAGTACCTTTTAAAATGCTTGTACACGGCAGATCGAGTGTGATGAGCGGCTGGGGAACCGTCTGGAGCGCTAGAGACTTCCGTTGCAATCCAGACTGAAACGGTCGTATACTGAAGTACGACCGATCTGGTCGTAGTTGTTCGAAAATCGATGCGCGGAGCCAAGCTCCCGGGGCAGGCAGTTTGCGATTGCTGAGCGATCTCGAAGTGGGTGAGAGTGGAGTGCTAATTGCGCTCGACTTGCCGCTTGGCGTGCAAAACCATCTTATGCATATGGGTCTGGTGCCAGATGCGCATGTGAAGGCGCTTCATCGGGCTCCGGCTGGAGATCCCACGGTGTATTCGGTAGATGGTATTGAGGTTGCGCTTCGCCGGGAAACGGCGCGGGCTATTCGGGTCAAGCCGGTCGAAACTGCGGTGATCAGTTCAGCCAGTCCAAGTCCCTCGCTGCTTGAGGCGGTTTCATGAGCGGTTGCTGCACTCCCCCTCCCTTTGTTCCACCTGACGAAACGATTCAGACGGCCATCGGTGGCGGGCTGCATACGATTGCCCTGATAGGGCCTCCCAATTCAGGCAAGTCGACGCTTTTCAACCGGCTGACGGGGTTGCGCCAGAAGGTGGCCAACTATCCCGGGGTGACGGTCGAACAGCGGATGGGCCGGATGGCGGGGGTGGGCCGCGATGACCTGGTCCTGATCGACCTTCCTGGAATTTACTCGCTTGATCCGTATTCGGAAGACGCGCGCGTTTCGATCGACGTGCTGCAGGGGCGGATGCCGGGCACGCCGAAGCCGGATGCGGTTTTGCTGGTGCTCGACAGCCTGCACTTGACGCGTCAACTGATGCTAGCCGCGCCGGTGCTGGCGTTAGGTTTGCCGACCATGGTGCTGCTCAACATGAGCGACCTGATGGAGACACGCGGCGGGGTGATCGATCCTCTGCTGCTGGCGCAGGAGTTGCAGGCTCCGGTGGCGCTGGTGAGCGCAACCAAGGGTACGGGCCTGGAGTCGGTGCGGCTCTTCCTGAATCGGCAAAGCAACAAGGCGCAAGCACAGTTGACGCTGCCGGTCCTGGGAAATGCGATGAGCACGTACCGCTGGGCGGCTCAGGTGAGCACGCGTACGGGGTATCGTGCGCCCCTTTCAGCGAAGGCTTCTCGGCGGGTAGATGGAGTACTTCTGCATCCGGTGTGGGGTCCGCTGCTGTTTCTGACGGTGGTGTTTGCTGTATTTGAGGTGGTATTTGCGCTTGGGCAGCCGTTGAGCGACGGGCTGGGAAATCTGCTGGCGCGGCTGGGAACGTTTGGCACTTCCTTTCTGCCGGACAACTGGATTCGCTCTTTGGTCCTGGATGGGGCGTGGAAGGGCGTCACCTCGGTGCTGGTCTTTTTGCCGCAGATTCTGCTGCTCTTTTTGTTCATTGGTGTTCTGGAAGATACCGGTTACCTGGCGCGCGCGGCCCTGATTGCTGACCGGGTGATGCGTTCAATCGGGTTGAACGGGAAAGCCTTCATTCCCCTGCTCTCCGCCTATGCATGCGCGGTGCCGGCGATTATGGCCACGCGCACGATTGAGAACAAGCGCGACAGGCTGGCGACAATTCTCGTCACGCCGTTCATGACGTGCTCGGCGCGGCTGCCTGTTTACATGTTGTTGATCGCGGCGTTTATTCCGAATATTGCGTTCGCGGGCGGGTTGATCGGGCTGAAGACGATTGTGATGCTGAGTTTGTACCTTATCGGCTTTTTAGCGGCGCTGGTGACGGCGCGGTTGCTGAAGAGTTCGATACTGAAGTCGAGCGAGACGCCGTTCATCCTGGAATTGCCGCAGTACCGCATGCCGACGCTGCGCTCCTTGACGCTGCGACTAGTGGACCGGGCAAGCGTTTTTCTGAAGCAGGCCGGCACCGTTATTCTTTGCGTGACGCTGGGCCTTTGGGTGCTGGCAAATGTGCCTGTTCGTGACGGACATCATCCAGTGCTGGAAGAGAGTGTGATCGGACGGCTCGGTCATTTTATTGAACCAGCCATTGCGCCGCTGGGGTTCAACTGGAAGATTGGCATTGGACTGCTTTCAAGCGTGCTGGCGCGCGAGGTAATGGTGGGTACGATGGGGACGCTCTACGGAGCAGACCCTGAAACGCAGAGCCTGAGCCTGCAGACCGCGCTGCATCACGATCTGCCGCTGGGCGGAGCGGTGGCGCTGATGGTGTTTTTCGCATTTGCGCTGCAATGCACGTCAACGATCGCAGTGGTACGGCGAGAGACGAATAGCTGGAAGTGGCCGGCGTTGCAATTTCTCTATATGCTGGCGCTGGCTTGGGGCGCGGCGTTCGTCACGAATCACCTGGTTTCATCTATCTGGGGCTAAAACTCACCCCTAAATATTCATTGACATTGAATTATCCGGTCGCTAGCATCCTTCCACGCTGAAAACATGCCTTCAGTGAATGCCAGGAGGAATCTATGCGAAAGCCCCTATGGATGCTGCTTATTCTCACAATTCTTGCGCTGAGTGCTTCGCGTTCGCAAGCTCTCGCGCCTAACTACGATGCTATCTATGTGTTTGGTGACAGCTACTGCGACGTAGGCAATATTTTCCTGGCTACGGGAGGAGCGGAACCGCCCGCACCTTACTACGCGGGACGGTTTTCGAACGGTCCCATCTGGATCGAGCATGTTGCGGGGGCTTACAAGCTTCCCATGCTGCCGTCCCTGGCGGGGGGAACGGATTATGCCTTTGGAGGCGCATGGGTTACGGCTCCGCAAAGCATACCGGGGGGAACGATTCCCAGCGTCCCTCAGCAGGTGGAGTTGTATCTCAGTCAGCATGGGGGGAAAGCCGACCCGAAAGCTCTGTATATTCTGGAAGGCGGCGGCAATGACATTCTGGACGCTACGGGGGGCTCCGCGGATGCACTGGGGTTCAATATCGCTGTTGGAATTGCGAAGAGTGAGCTGATTCTGCGCCAGGCAGGAGCGCAGCATTTTGTCATTCCGAACCTCTTCGATGTGGGCCTGCTGCCCGCAGGACAGGCGAATGCAGCTTTTGATCATGCAGCGGTGGTGGCGGCCAACAAATATCTGAATATTCTGCTGGCGCTCGAAGACCAGCTTGAAGGCATTCACATCCTGCGCCTGGACGTTTATAGCCTCTTGAATGCGCTGGAGACGGATCCGACGCACTTTGGGTTTACCAACGTCACGACGCCTTGCCTAACGACGACGATTTGCGCGGATCCAGATCATACTTTCTTCTGGGACACGCATCATCCGACGGTGTTCGGACACGATTTCTTTGCCATCACGCTGGAAGTTGTCCTGGCGCAGCAGCGGTAGGTCTACAGAGCTGGCTGGTTGGCGCAGATCGGGGTGGGCGCGCCAACCAAGCGCCTGGATGGGCACCAATTGAGGCTGTTCCCGTTCTGGTGCGGCCGGTGCGGGAGAGCTGCGACCAAGTTTCGCCCGGCGGACCTGCGAATGTGAGAAACTAAAAGAGCAGAAGTCTCCAGGGCAGTGTTTGAAGCCGGCCCGAATCTTGCGAAAAAATCAAGCAAAGGCGCCCGCTGAGGTATAGCCGCAGTGTGGTTTGCGTCGCTTAGAAGAGCGGAAAAGACGAGTTCATGATCAGTGTCAGCAATGTAACGATGCGGTATGGTTCGAAGGTGCTGTTTGAGGATGTGAGCGTGACGTTCACGCCTGGGCGGCGATATGGTCTGACCGGGCCGAATGGTGCCGGAAAATCAACTTTTATGAAGATCCTGACCGGCGAACTTGAGCCGCAAAAGGGGTCGGTGGTGCGGCCGCGCAAGCTGGGCATTCTGCGCCAGGATCAATTCGCTTTCGATGCTTATCGGGTCATTGACACGGTCATCATGGGCAATTCTCCATTGTGGTCGGCGCTCGAGGAGCGCGATCGCATCTACGAGAAAGCTGAATTGACGGATGAAGATGGAATGCGCCTGGGCGAATTAGAGGGCGTAGTCGGCGATGAGGACGGTTACACCGCCGAAAGCGACGCCGCCGTGTTGCTGCAAGGGCTGGACATTCCAGACGAATTGCACGAGCGCAAGATGGGTGAGTTGCAGGGCGGACAGAAAGTGAGGGTACTGCTGGCGCAGGCGCTGTTTGGCAAGCCGGAAGCCTTGATGCTCGACGAGCCTACCAACCATCTTGATCTGGAGTCGATTCACTGGCTGCGCGAATTCTTGCTGGGATACCAGGGGACGGTTATCACCATCTCGCACGATCGCCATTTTCTCAATGGAGTGACGACGCATACGGCGGATATCGACTATCAGACGATCATCACTTATACGGGCGGCTATGACGATATGGTGGTGGCGAAGACGCAGATTCGATCGCAGCTTGAGGCGCAAAACGAGCAACGCGAGAAGAAAGTCGCTCAACTGAACGAATTCATCGCACGCTTTGCCGCGGGTACGCGCTCGACGCAGGTGACGAGCCGCAAAAAAGAAGTTGAGCGGCTACAGTCGGCAGAGTTGTCGCGTTCGAACATTCAGAGACCATTCATCAAGTTTGACCAGATTCGACCGAGCGGCAAACATACGCTGGAATTCGAAAATCTAAGCAAAGCGTATGGCGATCATCAGGTGATTGAGAAGTTCACCGCCTCGGTGATGCGGGGCGAAAAAGTTTGCCTCATGGGACGTAACGGCGTGGGCAAGACTACGCTTTTGAAGGCCCTGCTGGCGGGCGTCCCGGGAGAACGCGATAAAGACTTCACGCTCGATGCTGGCACGGTGAAGTGGGGACATGAAGCGCAGATCGGATATTTTCCGCAGGATGTCTCGGGACTGATTGAGCATGGAATGACAGTGTCGGACTGGCTGCACCAGTTCGATCCGCGTGTGACGAGAGAAGAGATTCGCGGACTGCTGGGACAGA
>CAILBQ010000464.1 GCA_903832475.1 uncultured Acidobacteriota bacterium
CACATGTGAAGTGCAGCTTCTGGGCGAGTGACCGGCAACTCGGCAGTTACTAGTTGCGCAACGATTCGGTCCGTGTTGCGGGCGGGCGGGGCCGGTGGATTCGCGGAAATTGAAGAAGTATCGACATTCAACAGGATTTGGTTTTGAGCGTATGATTTGGGGTATGGGTACGGTGCACATTTCAGATGCAGACGCGGCTCGTGATTTTGCGGGCTTAATCGCGCGTGTGCGGGCCGGGGCGGAAGTCGTGATCGAAAGCGGATCCATTCCAGTTGCGGTGCTTCAATCTCCTGCGCCGGTGTGTAGAACGGTGGAAGAATGTCTGGCGCTACTTCCGGAGGATTCTATTGCCACGGTCGATGAGGATTTTGCGAGCGATGTTGAGGCAGCTGTGGCAGCACATCGTGAGGCGATGGACGCTTCGGTCTGGGATTGATTCCATGAGACTGATGCGATGGGACTGATCCTTGACTCGAGCGTATTGATCGCCGCGGAGCGCAAGGGGCAAACTGTGAGACAGGTCCTCGCGTGGGTGCAGAAGCAGCATCCTGGGGAAGAGATCGCAGTGTCGGTGTTGACCCTTTTTGAGCTATCTCACGGGGCGGCGCGCGCCAACAGTTCAACAAGACTTGCTGCCAGAAACCAATTCATTCACGATATCGTGCGAGTGATTCCGGTGCACGCTTTGACTGTTTCTATCGCGTTGCGGGCTGGGCAAATAGACGGAGAGTGTGCGAGCCGAGGGGTTCGCGTCGCCATTTCGGACCTGCTGATCGGGGTGACAGCCCTTGAACTCGGGTACGGCGTCGCTACCGGGAACGTGCGTCATTTTCAGATGGTTCCAGGGCTGACGATTGTCGCGATGTAGGACCGCCAGTGAATCAACCTCAGACCGATGTAATTCAGCTGCGGGCGGGGCCGGTGGATTCGCGGATGACGAGTTCGGGCTCCATGATGACTTCGGCGGTGAGGTCGGGTGGGTTAGGGTCTTCGCTGGTTTGCTGGGCGATGCGGGCGAGGAGGATGCGTGCGCCGCGTTTGCCCATCTCATTGAGAGGCTGGCGGACGGTGGTGAGGCTGGGGGTGTAGAAGGCGGCGGACTGGATGTCGTCGAAGCCGACTACGGAAACGTCGGCGGGGACGCGGAGGCCGGCTTCGGTGAGGGCTCGGATGGCGCCGACGGCGGCGATGTCGTTGAAGCAGAAGATGGCGGTGAATTCGCGGGTGTGGGCGAGGAGCTGCTTCATGGGCTCGTAGCCGATTTCCGGGGACATGGGGTGGTGGCTGGTCTTGTCCTGACTGGTTTTTTCGGGGTTCGCCTTGTCGGCAGGACTCGACTTGCCGTTGTTATCGCGCCAAGCGCCGTCGTCGATGCGGGTGATGAGGGCTGGATCGAGGGTCAGGCCGAGTTCGTGAGCGACTTGCTGAATGCCTTCCCAGCGAAATTCAGAGTCGGGAATGACTTTGGGTCCGCGCATGAAGGCGATGCGGCGATGGCCTAGCTGGTGCAGATGATGGATGGCCATGCTGACGGCTTTGACGTGGTCGAGAACAATGTGGGTGACGTTGGGCTCGGAGCCGTGGGCGGAGATGGCGACGACGGGCACGGGCACGTCGATCTCGGCCGGTGTGTTGAGCAGTAGGAAGCCGTCGACGGCGCGCTCGACGAGCATGCGCGGGTATTCGGCCATCAACTCGGGGCGCCAGTCGTGGCAGGCGGTGAAGTAGAAGTATTTGGCGGCGGTAAGCTCTTCGACGACGCCGGACATGACGCGGGTGAAGTAGCCCTCGCTAAGGTCCGGGGCGAGGACGCCGACGCTCATGCTCTTGCTCTGGCGGAGGGAGCGGGCGAAGTAGTTGGGGCGGTAGTTGAGCTTTTCGGCGGCATCGAGCACGCGCTGGCGGGTCTCGGGCGGGATGGACTTGGCCGATGGGGAGTTATTAAGCACCAGGGAGATGGTGGTCTGGGACAGTTGCAAGTGCTCGGCCAGCATTTTGAGATTCACATGTCCAGATTTCGAGTCTTGCCTGGGCTTTGACATCTGATGATTTGTAACAGAATTGGCGAAATGAGTAAAAGGCTTTTCCAGGGGCAAAACCGGGGGAGCGGGGGATAAGGACAGGGCATTTCAAGGTAACGTTTGCTTGGAATTTGATCGAGTCGTCTCCCAGGCTTTGGCGTATTTCCAACTGGTGTAGGACGAGTGGTAGAGGTGGAAGAGAAAGCCTTCGCGGCCGTCGAGGAAGCCGCCGCGGAAGATGTAATTCTTGATGAAAGTAAGGATCGGGTTGACGAAAGTCATGGCGACGAATTCAAAGAGACCGCGGCAGGTGCGGCCCTTGCGCAGGACCAGGGGGACGCTGGCCGAGCTGTAGCGGTTCATGTGTTCGACGTAAAGGGCAACGGAGGGGTACTGGAAGTGGAGCAGGTCGCCTTTGAGCCTGCCTTTGGAACCGGCCCACTTGGGGGTGGCGTGGGGTTCGGTGTCTTCGGGAAGGCGCGCTGTGCCTTGACGGAAAAGGCGCAGCTTGTAGTCGGGGTACTGGCCCCCGTGGCGCATCCAACGGCCGAAAATCTGGTTGCGGCGGGGTACCCAGTAGGCATCGAACTTTGGCGAACCAGCGAGGAGCGTTTGGATTTCGTCGCTGAGTTCGGGGGTGAGAACTTCGTCGGCGTCGAGGGAGAAGATCCACTCCGAGGTGCATTTGTCGATGGAGGAGTTCATTTGCGGGCCGTAGCCCTTCCAGGGTTCGACGAAGATTTTTGCGTTGAATTCGTGGGCGATGGCGACGGTCGAATCGGTGGAACCGGAGTCGACGAGGATCAGTTCGTCGGCCCAGGAAACGCTTTCCAGCGTGCGGCGCAGGTTGGCGGCTTCGTTGAAGGCGAGTATGGCGAAGGAGAGCGTCATGGGCACCTGCCGTGCGGACAGCCGCGCTGCGCGCAGAAGCAGATTCCCCTGAGGGGAAGTACAGCAAGAAGGGCAACGGCGAGGCGCTGGTGAGATGCCATATTTCGATCAGGAGTACGAGAGGTGGGCTTCGATGAGGCGTTTGACCAGGGGAGTGAGGGTTTCGCCGGTTTTGGCGAGGACGAAGCCGTCAGTGGTCAGGTCGAGTTTGAAGCTGGTGTTGCGCGCCGAGATCCAGATCTGCTGGACGGGAGCGTTGGGGGTGATGACGAATTTGCCGGCTGGCTTTTCGAAGACCACATAGAGAGCGCCGCCTTGCTCCTCGACTTCGAAGCCGCCGGCGTCTTCAGTGGCGTAGAGCTCCTCGGTGAGGTCGGCGATGGCCTCGTCGGCCGCTTTGCGGAATGTTGCTTCGTCGATCATGAGTGGGCTCCCAGCGATGCGTGTGAGGCAAGTCTTGCAAGGGTCAGTGTATCAACTTCGACGCTGGCGGATTTACGGGATCTGTGACGGGTTGCTGGTGAAGCGGTCGATGCTCAAGCCAGTTACGTCTTTCAATTCGAAATCTGAGGAATACCAGGCGGGCATGTTGGGTGCCCAGTGGAAGTCGACGTCTTCGAGTTTGAGGCCGTGGATGTAGCGGCCGTAGAGAGCGGGGATGTCGTGCTGGACGACGCCGTCGGTGACGGATTTGGCGGTCCAGCGCAGGTCGAAGTTGCCGCCCACCGCGGCGTTGACTTCGGGGCGGGTTACGCGGAAGCGGAAGCTCACATGGTCGAGTGTGATGTTTTCGAGATACGTGCCGGGATCGCCGTAGAGGATGAGGCCGTTCTCGGCTTCGCCATGGATGTTGACAAAGCTTATGTCGCGGATACGGCCGGCGATGCCGCCTGCCGTACCGGCTGCGACGTAGATGGGTTCTCCTTTGCCCCACCAGTGGCCGGTAAGCAGGTGGGTTTCCATGAGGATGTCGGTGAAGAGAATGTTGGAGGTGGTGCCGAGACCGCGCCCGTAGATGCCGATGCCGCGGTTGGTGTGAATGACGAGGTTGGAGAAGATGGAGTAGCGCGAGTCTTCGAGACGAATGGCGGAGGAGTTGGAGAAGAGGGTGCAGTTGGAGATGGCGACGTTATCGCTGCCCACGATGGCGAAGTCGTCATCGCCGGTGCGGATATCGGAGTCGGAGACTTGGACGTTGTGGCAATCCATGCAATCGAAGCCGTCGTTGTTGGGGATGCGTGGGTCGTTGAGGATGTGGATGCCATGGACGACGGCGTTGCGGGCGACGTTGAAGTGCAGGGTCCAATTGGGAGCGTTGCGCAGGGTGATGCTGTCGATGCGGATGTTCTGGCAGTTGAAAAAGACGATCATCGTGCCTGGTCGGCCAGGTGGCTTTTCTGCAACGGGGCCGTCGCCGGTAGCGAGCACGGCATCGAGGAATTTCTGGCCCTGGCGGGTGGATTTGGGGTCGAAGTCCATCGTGTAGTGGGGCTTGGTGAAGTCGAAGAAGGCGGGATCGTTGCCGTCGATCGTGCCCTGGCCGGTGATGGCGATGTTGTCGGCATTGTGGGCGACGATCATGCCGAGGACGTAGCCCTCGCCGGTGAGGTCGACGCCGTAGTTGCGACCAAAGCCGAAGTCCTGAATGGGCCGGTAGTCGGCGATATTGGGGCTGCCTTTGAGGGTCGCGCCGGCTTCCATGTCGAGGGTGACGTTGGAGAGCAGCTCGAAGGTACCGGTGACGTAGGTGCCGGGGTGGAAGACGACGGTGCCGCCGCCGGTCTTACTGGCAGCGCGCACGGCTTTCTGGATCGCGGCGGTGTCGAGGGTGTGGCCGTCGCCGGCGGCTCCGTAGGCGCGGACGTTGTAGATGTGGTCAGTGGGCTGGGCGGGGGAGTTGGCTGCCGCGAAGAGACTTAGGAAGGTGGCGACAATCACGCGGTTCATGGAACAAAGGTTCATCGGAAGATACCCAGGAGCCACTATAACTGCCGCAGGTTGTTGTCTTGATTTTGAGGCGGCTGAGTTAGAGTCTTGTGAAGACATCCAATCTGGGCGGGGACTGACCCTGGGTGCAAAGGAATGATGATGAGTGCGGATATCGCTGGATTTTGCTGGAAGCACAGGCTTGAGATTGCGGGGAGTTTGCTGCTGGTGGGGCTGGTGGGATGTTCGGGGGGAACCGTGCCGCCGCTGTCGCCGCCGGCGACGGGGATGGTGTTAAGTTCGTCGGCGAATCCAACGATAGCGGGGACGCCGTTCACGTTGACGGCGACGGTGACGCCGAGCACGGCTTCGGGCGGATTTGTGTTTTCGGACAACACCGGGACGATCGGGTCGGTGTTGCTGGGGACCGGATCGGCGCCGTTCACGGTGACTCCTACGCAGGTGGGGACGATCCCCTACGCGGTGAACTTTGACGAAGTGGGCGGGACCGCGCGTTTGACCGCCGGGGTGAACGTGGCGGTGGGTACAGCGGCTTCTGCGTCGACGTGCGGATTGGGGACTTCGGCATTGACGGTGCGGGGGCCGACCCTGACCCAGACGGGAGTCAATGACAGCGCCAGCGGAGACAACCAGAGCGCGGTCTGTGCGCAGGGTGCGGGTACCAACGTGCTGCTGACCAACGAAACCGTTAACAAGACCGGCAATGCCTTGTCGCCGTTTGATCCCAGCGGGATTAACTCGGCGGTGCTGGCATACGGGGCGAGCGATACGGCAACGGCCAACGCGGTCATTACGTTGAATGGCGGGACGATCACAGCGTCGGGAGTGGGGGCGTATGCGGCGTTTGCGACGGGAGCGGGATCGAGCGTGCAGTTATCCGGCACGGCGGTCACGGCAGGCTTCAACGCGGTGGGAGCGAGCATGGCGGGGCAGGTTACGCTGACGAACGCGACGGTGACCTCGACGGGGAATCCGCTGGTGGCGATCAATGGATCGGGGAACGTGACGGTGACGAATTCGACGCTGACGGCGCCCAATGGCCAGGGTGGCAATGGGGCGATCGCAGTTTTCAGCAACGTGGTGCCGGGGGCGTCCACTGCGGCGGGGAAAGTGTCGATCACGGGCGGAAGTTTGAACAGGACGGGCGGCCCGCTGATTTCGGTGTCGGGCAACGAGTCGGCGACGATTTCGCTGAGTCATGTTGCCGTGACTCTGGGGGAGCAGTTCATCCAATCGGGTGGAGGGACGGGCACGATCACGGTGCTGGCCGATGGGGTAGCGCTCGGAGGCAGTTCCCAGTACGGAAGCGCCGCGCCTTCGGCCACGCTTTCGCTGATGAACAGCTCAACCTTCAAGGGACTGGTGGGCGGGGCGTCGTTGACGCTGGACGCGAGCAGTTCGTGGACGTTGACCGCTGGGGATTCGGTGGGGGCGTTGAGCGATGCGGCGGGAATTTCAGGCACAAGTCTGACCAACGTGGTAGGCAATGGGAACAATGCCACGTTTGATTCTGCGAACAGTCCTTTGATGGGTGGAAAGACGTATTTGCTGGTGGGCGGAGGCACGCTCTCCCCGCGGTAGTGTCTGCCTTTGGACTGAATTTAATGGTCGGAGAAAAGCATGAGAGTTCTGGACCGGATTTTTGGGTGCCTGCTGCTGCTGGGCGGAGTGGGGCACACGGCGGGGACGCTGATTGGGTACAAGGGAAAGCCGGAGTTGATGCTGTGGTCGCTGGGCGCGTCGACGTTTATTTTTCTGCTGGGGGCGATCAACCTGGTGCGGGCGGGTCGGCCTGGGGATAGCACACTGGCCTGGATCACGTTGGTGTTCAATCTGTGCCAGATTGCTTCGGTGGTGGCGTTTGGACGGTTGATCCAGAACATGGCCGATCCGCGGGTGATTGGATTCATCGTGATCTGCGCGGTCTTGTCGGTGATGAGCGTACGCACGATGGTTTTACCTACAACTCGGTAAGAAGCGAATAGCGATGGCTGCGGAGGTGCGGCGGGATAAGATGCGGGGATGAGCTTCATTTGCACAGGGGGCGTATCGTCGATGCATCGAAATGCTGGACTTCTTACCATCTTGATTCTGCTTGGTTGTGCTGGGGCGACCGGAGCCAGTGCAGCTGAAACTGTTTCGCTGACCGTCGACGCGACGCGGACTCCGCAGAAGCTGCTGCATGCTCACGAAGTGCTGCCAGCGAAGCCGGGGCCGATGACGATCTACTATCCGAAGTGGATTCCCGGCGAGCATGGGCCGGATGGACCGATCGCGAATCTGACCGGGCTTAAGTTTGAGGCGGGTGGGAAGACCGTTCCCTGGACACGAGACTTGCTGGATGTGTTCACGTTTCACGTCGAAGTGCCGGCCGGGGCGAACAAGCTGGAGGCGGATTACGACTACATCGAGCCGGAGGGTGGTTCGGCGACGGACAAGCTGCTGGTGCTGGAGTGGAACGAGGTGGCGCTGTATCCGGCGGGGATTCCGGCGCAACAGTTGATGTATGAGGCCAAGCTGATCATGCCGGAGGGTTGGAAGTATGGCTCGCCTTTGCCGGTCGCGGGTGAAAAGGGCAGGGAAGTTTCGTTCAAGCCGATTTCATTCGATCTGCTGGTGGATTCGCCGGTGATCACCGGGCAATACTATCGCTCGATTGACCTGACGCCGCCGGGAGAGCCGATTCATCACGAGATCAACATGGTGGCGGACAGCGAAGCGGCGCTGGCGATGAGCCCGGAAATTCAGAAGGGGATGACCAACCTGGTTGCCGAGTCGGGGAAACTGTTTGGCGCGCGGCACTATCGCGACTATCACTTCCTCTTCACGCTGAGCGATCATGTGGCGCACTTTGGTTTGGAGCATCATGAGTCGAACGACAGCCGTTTGCCGGAGCGAACCTTACTGGGTCCAGACGCAGGGATGGCTTTGGGCGGGCTCTTAGCGCATGAATTCGCGCATTCGTGGAATGGGAAGTTTCGGCGGCCGGCGGATTTGACGGTGGCCTATTACGAAGAGCCGATGAAGACGGACCTGCTGTGGGGGTATGAGGGGCTGACGGATTTTCTGGGGCCGATGCTGGCGGCGCGCAGCGGTTTGTGGACTCCGGAGCAGTATCACGAATACCTGGCGAGCATTGCGGCGATGCTGGGGCCGGGGCGGCCGGGACGGACGTGGCGGCCGCTGCTGGATACGGCCAGCGCAGTGCCCGGCTTAGGCGGAGGTCGAGGCTGGGGGAACTGGCGGCGCGGGACGGATTATTACGACGAGGGCGACCTGGTGTGGCTGGAAGTCGACACGATCATCCATCGGGAGAGCAAGGGTGCGAAGTCGATTGACGATTTCTGCCATGCGTTTCACGGAGGGGCGAACAACGGGCCGGAGGTAAAGACCTACACGTTCGAAGAGTTGATGGCGGATCTGAATGCGGTTGTGCCTTATGACTGGGCGGGGTTCTTTCATCAACGGCTGGATTCGAATGCAGTTGAGTCGCCCATGGGCGGGATCGAGAATGCCGGTTGGAAAGTGGTCTTTAGTGACAAGGCTTCAAAGCTGAGCGGGCGGCGCGGCAATCCTGGGGAGGTTTACTCGATCGGTTTGCAGGTTGGCGCGGATGGGACGATTTCGGACGCGATCGTGGGAAGCCCGGCGTTTGAGGCGGGGATCAGTTCAGGAATGAAGCTGGTGGGGGTCAATGGCCGCGTCTACACGCACGATGTGCTGGAGGACGCGATCAAGGCAGCGAAGGATTCGACGCAGCCAATCTCGCTGATGGTGATTATCAATGACTATTACCAGACTTCGGAGGTGAAATATCACGGCGGGGAGCGGTATCCGCACCTGGAGAGGGATGAGGCGAAGCCGGATTATCTGGATGAGGTGATCAAGGCTAGATTAGGGAAGTAGGCGTTTGATGGGCGGAGTGAAGGTCGGGTGTGGACTTCACTCCAATCATGGACTGACTTGGGTGGACGCGATGTTTGAGAAGCAGATTCCCCTAAGGGGAATGACAGAAAGAACGGCAACGACAAAAGCAAAGGCAAAGCAAAGGCAACAACGAAAAGCAAAGGCAACAGCGAAAGGCAACAGCAGGCCTTTCTACTCGCTTTGACCACCCTGGCGACGACGACCTGTCGCCAGGGACCCGGCTGCGCTCGCTCAGGATGGCACCGTTAAATTTGGGTGGTTAGAAGGGGATGTCGTCGTCGGTAATTTCGGCGGAGTGGGCATAGTCGTCGCCGCCGCTTGGGCGCTGGTCGAAGCTGGCGGTGTTCCCGCCACTGCGTTGCTGCGAGTATCCGCCTTGCGATGCGCCGCCGCCGTCTTCGCCACGACCGGAGAGCAGGGAAATTTCGTTCACGATAATTTCGGTGCGGTATTTCTTCTGGCCTGACTCTTTATCGTCCCAGCTGCGGGTGGTCAACTTGCCTTCGACGTAGAGCTTGTTGCCTTTTTTCACATAGTCGCGAATGACTTCGGCGTTGCGCTGGAAGGCGACAAGATTGTGCCACTCGGTCTTGTCCTGCCAGTTGCCCTGGGGATCTTTCTGGCGGTCGGTAGTGGCGATGGAGAAAGTCGCGACGGCCATGCCACCAGCGGTGCTGCGAATCTCGGGGTCTTTGCCGACGTTGCCCAGCAGAATTACTTTGTTTACGCTTTTTGCCATGTTCACTCCAAGTATCACTTCTAACGATAGCTGACGAAAAGAATAGCAGAGGGTAGAGGGGAGCGGAGCAGCGCTCAGCGCGCAGTTCCATTGCGGGAATCACGTAGCAGGCTGCGGCGGCGCAGCCACTTGGCGAAGCCGAGGATGGTGAGCAGCAGGCCGAAGGGCATGCACATCATCGCGATGATGAGCGCCAGCCAGCCGGGGTTGTTGTGGGCTCCTTCCATGCCGACGCCGCCGAAAACCCACATAAGCAGAACGAAAGCAACGAGCCCGGCGAGGAGGATGAGCGAACCGCCGCGCAGAAGTTGGGTGGTGCCGTCGTTGGCGAGTTCTTCGCGGGTGGGACGGTCTGGATTTACGGGTCGATCAGGAAGTCGTTCAGGCATGAGAGGGCCGAGCTTTCGTGGGCAGTTTCATGCGCGGGCTGCGGCGAGCATGGCGTAGACGATGACGCCGGTGACGGAAACGTAAAGCCAGATGGGGAAGGTCCAGCGCGCGATCCTGCGGTGCATGGGGATGCGTCCGCTCAGCGAGAAGAAAAAGGTGGTGAGCACCAGCGGCAGGGCGACGACGCTCAGCAGCACGTGGCTGGCGAGGATGATCAGGTACACCGTGCGGACGGCGCTGTGGCCGGGGTAGTGGCTTTCTCCGTGGAGAGCGTGGTTGACGATGTAGCTGACCAGGAAGAGCGACGAAAAGACGAAGGCGGTGATCATCGACGCCCGGTGGGCGGGAATCTTGCGGGCGCGGATGAAGGTGAATCCGATGAGCAGGGCGGAGGCGCTGAGGCCGTTCAAGAGGGCATTGAGCGCGGGCAAGAAGGTGAGCTTGAGGCGGGCGGCATCGGTGGCGGGATGGATGTAGATCAGCCAGACCAGGAAGAGCGTGGCCACGATGCTGATGGCGATGATGGCGGCGACAGCGGGCTTGGTGCTGGATGGTGCGGGATGGGCGGTGCGAATGGTCGTCATGACGGACTCACGAAAGGGGCTTGCCCCGAAAGGTTCAGTTGCGGACGAAACCTGCTGCGACGTTATTTCACGATGGCTGCCAGCATCAGGCCGGTCAGCAGGAGTGGGAGGTAAATGACACTGACTTTGAGCAAGTCGCGGGCGTACATGCGGCTTTGGGTTTCGCTGGTGGCTTTGAGGATGCGGGTGAAACGAATGGTGTATCCGAGGTAGAAGAGACCGAGGATCGCGGCAAGGACAGCGTAGGGCCAGCCCGCGATGCCGTACCACCAGGGGGCAAGGCTGACGGGAATCATGATGACGGCGTAGAAGAGGGCTTCGATGACGGTGGAGAGGCCGTCGGGCTGGACGACGGGGAGCATCTTGATGCCGGCGCGGGCGTAGTCGTGACGGTAGAGCCAGGCGATGGCCATGAAATGGGGGAACTGCCAGACGAAGAGGATGGCGAAGAGGGCGATGCCGGGCCATTCGACTTGACCGCGGGCGGCAGTCCAGCCGAGCATGGGGCCGGCGGCTCCGGGGAAGGCTCCCAAGAAGGTAGCGAGGGTGGTGACTCGCTTGAGCGGGGTGTAGACGGCGACGTAGGTAAAGACCGTAAGCAGGGCAAGGCCGGCGGTGAGCTGATTGGTGAAGTGCTGGAGCCACCATCCGCCGAGCAGAACTGCGCCCAGGCCGAGGGTCAAGCCCTGGGTCAGGCTTATACGACCGGCGGCCATGGGGCGCTGGGCAGTGCGGATCATTTTGGCGTCGGACTTGCGCTCGAGTGCTTCGTTGAGGGCGCTGGCGCCGGCGGAGACGAGAGCCACGCCGACCAGGGTTTCGAGCAGGCCGGCCTGGGCGCTGGAGATGCCGGAGCGCATGGAGCCGAGGAAGAAGCCGGCCCAGGTGGTGACCAGGACCATGGCGGTAACTTTGAATTTAAACAGCTCGCGGAGGTCGCCGATCAGGGTTGCGGTTGCGCCGGGCGCGGGATGGAGCAGTGCCGACTCAGCGTGCGCGGTTTCCGCAGCGGAGGAAGCAGAGCCTCGGGGGTCCGAGAGCGCGGCTTTGGCGGCGGCAGAAGAGGCGGTCGACATGCGCGGAAGCGGTTCCTCCAAAGGAAAGCGGGCGGAAAATGGCGGGCAGCGAAGACGTAGCGCTATTCCGATGATAGCAAGGTGCCCGACTGCTCCCAGATACTGGAACGATTGACTTCAGGCCCGTCCTTACCGCTAATCAAGAGAATTGGAGCGGTGATCGGGGCACTCGCTAAACACGGGGTTGGAGATCGAGGTGGAGACGGATGATTTCAGCCAAGGCCACAGGACTCAGCCCCTCCACCTGGACGGTTTGATGCGCCTGGCGGTAAAGGGGCAGGCGGGCGAGGTAGCGCTTTTCAAGGTTGGCGAAATCGGCGAGAACGGGGCGGGTGGAAGCGGCGGAATCGAGGGGGCCGCAACGGGCCAGAGTGGTTTCGAGGGTGGCTTCGAGATGGACAAGATAAATCGGGGCGGGATTCTTGCCGGGTTCTGAGCCGAAGAGCAGGTCGCGGGTACGGGGGTCTTCGATGGCGCCGCCGCCCATGGCGAGGACGATGGGTTCCTGAGCGAGAAGGCTGCGGATGGTTGTGTGCTCGAGTTCGCGGAACCATGGCTCGCCGTGGATGCGAAAGATTTCCGGAACGGTGAGGCCGGTGGCGGCTTCGATTTCGAGATCGGCGTCGTGGAAAGGCCAGCCGAGTTGCTGAGCGAGAAGCCGGCCGACGGTGGTCTTACCGGCTGCCATGAATCCGGTCAGGACGATGCGACGAGCGGGATGCGGCGCGTCGCTCAAAAGAGGTGAGGCGGATCCGGTGTGATTCGGATCCGCCTCGGTGACCGGCGGGTTGGTGGTGCGCCCGGCGTTTTCGACCAACTCAGGCCTCGCCCTTATTGATCTTGGCCACGATGTTGTCCCAGACACTGTCTCCCGGGTCGAGTTCCGGCTCCTGATCCTTGAAGGCTGTCCGGATGGATTCGGCCATGTATTCGAGGTCGCGGAGCAGAGCTGGGCAGCGTTGGCAGGTCTTCATGTGGTCATACGTGGAGAGATCTTCGCCTGCACCGATTCGTTCCGCCATCAACGACTGGAATTCGACGCATTCCTGATCCTGGGGGTCCTGGGCATGTAATTGGGGCTTTTCGGTCACTTGGCCACCTCCTCATCCGCGGGAGCACGAAGCGCCTCGCGCAACTTCATACGAGCTTTATGCAGCTGGGATTTGGAGTTGCCAATGGAGCAGTCCAAGAGAGTTGCGATTTCGTTATGTTCGTAGCCTTCAATGTCATGGAGGACAAAGATAAGGCGGTACCCGGCGGGAAGATTTTCGACGGCTTTTTCGAGAGTCATACGGTCGATAGAGCCGGTGAGCCGGAGATCGGGAGCACCGAAACTGCGGGCCGGTCCATATTCAGGGGAAGGGTCGAGCGCTTCATCCAGAGATATCAAGTTCAGCCCTTTGCGGCGGAGATGCATCAGTACCACGTTGATGGTAAGTCGATGAAGCCAGGTTGAAAAGGCGGAATCTCCGCGGAAGGTCGCAATTTTTCGGTGGAGTTGGAGAAACGACTCCTGGGTGAGGTCTTCGGCTTCGGCGACGTTGCCGAGCATGCGCAGGCAGAGGGAGTACACACGGCGCTTGTGCACGGAATAGAGCTGGGCAAAAGCGGTGTGGTCGCCGGCCTGGGCTTTGGCCAGGATGATGGCGTCGGGGGTGAGCGGCGGAGCGGAGGCGGCAGCCCCGGAGCCTGCGTCCGGCACAGGACCCTCATGGCTGGCGGCTGCGGGGGAAGCTGGCAGGCCGTTCGATTCAGGGCCGCTGGGGGAGGGGTCCTGAACGGATGCCTTGGTTTGCAAGGCTCCCGGTGCCTCGGGCGATCCTGTGGTCCTTTTCCCCGACTCACTGGTTTTGGATAACGGCATTGAAAGTTCCTTCAGTACGAGAAAATGCTTGCTTGAGGCAACGTAACAGGTGAGGTCGAGGGAACACTGTGCCTAATTGCACGAGCGATTGATCCCGCACGATGGTCTTCAGCTTATTAGTATAAGGAGCAGGCGGGGAGCGCGAACGGCATGAGGCCTGTTTCCCTTGGACAAGGAGCTGGTTTGAGGGGTGTTGACGGGAGTTGGTGCGCCGGCATCGCTGATGAGTTGCTGGGTTGGCAGGGAAGAGAGCAGTCGCCGCAGGGTTTCCTCAAACGTCTTATTTAGGAAGAACGCGCTTAGAGAGCTGGTTTGACAGCGAATGTGAGAGCGACCGGATAGCCGGGAGTCGGAGTGATTTCTGTTCAATAGGGGAGCCAAACGAAGCGCCACAGGCCGGATTCCGGTCCGCGCCGCTGCGTTGCTGGCTGCACTTGCGCTGATGAGCGGGGTATCTGGCGCCATGGTTGGTCAGGTGGCAGCCAAGGAAAGCGTGGGGACGCGGGTTGACGGTGACGTGCTGGACCGCTGGGCGGGCAGGAAAGTCGTGCGGATCGACTACATCGGAGTGCTGGAGTCGCGGCTGGCGCCGCTGCCCGACCAACTGCCGCAAAAGGTGAATGCGCCACTCGAAGCGGCAAACGTCCGCGCGAGCTTGCGTCGTCTGTACGCCACGGGGCTTTATGACTCGATTGCCGCCGACGGTTTTGAAGAAGGCCAAGGCGCGGACGCGGGGGTTGTGCTGGTGTTTCGCGGCACGCCCCGGCTGTTTATCGGGATGGTGACGGTAGCGGGAGCCAAGGGGGCCAACATGAACGCCTTGCTGGTTCGCACCAGCCGATTGGCCCCCGGTACTCGTTACCTGCCGACGTCGCTGGCCCAGGCGGAAGAAAGCATGAAGCGCTCATTGGCCGAGAACGGGTTTCACGAGCCGACCTTTCGCCACGTCCTGACACCGCACCCGGAAAATCAACTGATCGACATCGCGTACAAGGTGGTTTCAGGTCCACAGGCGCGCATTGGCGAGGTTGCTGTGACGGGTCAGAGCGGATTCACTGCGGAGCAATTTCGAAAATATTCGCGACTCAAAGCGAATCATCACGTGGACCAGGAGACGGCCGGCAACGCTCTGAATGGCCTGGTAAATCGCTATCGCAAGGAAGACCGGCTGGAAGCCGAGGTGAAGCTGGAAGCACAGGATTATGTTGCGGCGAAAAAGACGGTCGATTTCCATTTTTCGGCGAATCGTGGACCACTGGTGCATGTGCTGGTGGATGGGGTCAGCTTGAGCCAGGGGAAGATACGCAGGCTGTTGCCGATCTATGAAGAAGGTTCCGTGGACGAGGACTTGCTGAACGAGGGCAACCGGCGTTTGCAGAATTACTACCAGCGGCTTGGATATTTCGATGTGAAAGTGCGGCATGAGGAGAAGCCCCCCTCCGCGGACCTGGTTGTGATTGTTTTCCATGTGGATCGCGGGTCGCGGCATCGGGTTGAGCATGTCGCCATCACAGGGGCGAAATACTTTGATCTGACGACTCTGCAGGAGAGGCTTTCGGTGCACGCACGAGATGCATTTGACAAGCAGGGCGTGTACAACCAGTCGCTGGTGACGGCGGATGTGAATTCTCTACAGGCCATTTATCAGAACAACGGATTTTCGCATGTCAAGGTCACATCGGAGATTCAGGATGAGGATGGACATTCGCAGGGAGAGGGCCGGAACACGCAAGTTGCGCTGAACGTGATCTACCACATCGACGAAGGACCGCAACAACGTGTTCGCTCTGTGGAGATCATGGGAACCGAGAAGGTAGATACTGCGGCGCTGACGGGGATGATGAACACGTCAGCCGGGCAGCCATTGTCTCCGGAGAGCCTGGCCGGCGACCGCGAGACTTTGCTGACCTACTACCTGAGCCGAGGCTTTGACCAGGCGCAGATTGATTTGACCCAGGCAGAAGACGCCAAGGATCCGAGCCAGGTCGACGTTACCTTTCACATTCGCGAAGGCGAACAGGTCTTTCTGCGGCGCGTGCTCATCACTGGGCTGCATTACACGCGTTACAGCACGATTGCGCGCGGCATGACGATGCAGGAAGGTGAGCCGCTGGATGAGACGGCGCTGCTCGACACACAGCGCAATTTGTACGACCTGGCGCTCTTTAACGAAGTGAATCCTGTGATTCAGAATCCCACGGGAGAAGAGCCGCGCAAGACGGTCTTGCTGCAGATGACGGAAGCGCGGCGCTGGGATGTGAGTTATGGTCTGGGGTTCGAAGTACAGACCGGTACAGTCAATGGGTCAACGCCAAATAATCCCAACGGCAACACAGGGGCCAGTCCGCGGGTTCTGCTGGAAGTGAGCCGCATCAATCTCTTTGGGCGCGAGCAGTCGGCTTCGCTGCGGGGTACGTATGGATTGCTGGAGCAGCGCATCAACCTGGTGTATTCCTATCCCAAGTTTCACGGCAGCCGCAACTTTGGTATCAGTGTTTCGGCTGGGTATAACAACAGCCAGGATGTGACCACCTACTCCGCGTCGAAGCTGGAGGGGAGCTTTCGTCTTACCGAGCACTTCTTTGGGGAGCATCAGCCAATCAGTAAAGCGAACACTTTTATCTATCAGTACATTTTCCGGCGCGTGAAGGTGAATGCCTCGAGCGTGCAGGTAGAGCCGGATGAAATTCCCTTGATTTC
>CAILBQ010000465.1 GCA_903832475.1 uncultured Acidobacteriota bacterium
GCGGGCGACCAGCTTTTCGTCTCCCAGCAGGCGCGCCAACTCCTGCGGCGTGCCCTTCAACTGCGGCATCGTGCCCCAGTGAATGGGAAGGATGAGTTTGGGTTGCAGATACTTTACGGCCAACACTGCTTCCTTGGGACCCATGGTGTAGCATCCGCCAATGGGCAGCATCGCTATGTCCGGAGCGTATAACTCGCGAATCAGCTCCATGTCCCGGAAGACTGCCGTATCTCCCGCGTGGTAGAGCACTGGCCCATCCGGAATTGCCAGCACAAACCCGACTGCCACGCCCAGGTACAGCGACACGCCCTTCTCGTCGAGACTCGACGAGTGCCTGGCGTCGACCATCGACACCGTAACTCCGTCTAACTCTACGCTGCCGCCCAGGTTCATCCCGACTGTCTTCTCAGCACCCTTGGACGCCATGTAACCGGCCAGTTCAAACATGGCGACGATCGTAGATCCGTGCTTTTTGGCCACGGGAATGGCATCGGCCGTGTGATCGATGTGGGCGTGCGTCAGCAGAACATAGTCGATCTTCTCCGGTAGCTTGAAATCCCTGGGGAACCTGGGATTATGTTCCAGGAATGGATCGATCAGGAAATTGATTCCGCCGGCAGTTTCCACCAGCACGGTTGCATGCCCCAGCCAGGTCACGCGCGTTCCCTTCAACAAAGTCATACGTTCCTCTTCGATAGAACTTTTTGTTTCAAGAAACAAACACCACGGCTGCCGCTGCCGCGTGATGCTAGGTCAGTCCTGCTTCCACTCGGACTGCCTCTCGGTCAGATGCCGCACCATCGAATTCGGTACTGAAGGAGTAATGCGACTTTCAGCGCACGATAATCGCTTCGGAAACGCCGTCTTTGGCGAGGAACTGCTTCAGACCGGACCACGCGCTGAACAGCCGCTCGATGTTGCGATTGGTCAGTGCGCGCTGCTGCGTCGCCGGCTTGGTCAATTGCAGATCGACGTTATCGGTGTCCGTCAGGTGGAAGCGATGGTGCGGCGAGATCTCAGGTTGCAGCTTGGTATGAAACAGCGCCAGCAACTGCCCTCCCGGCGTCATCGCGGTATGCAGCGCATTGACGACCGGAGCCACCAAACCTTCGGGGAGATAGTCCAGTGTCGACCACAGCAGCACCACGTCAAATTCGCGCCCGGAAAACTGCAGGTTCTGCTGCACAAAGCCCTCGCCGTTCCAGATCTGTTTCCCATCCTCGTCAAGGCCGGTCATCCATTCGCCGGAAAATGCGTCTTCGATGAGGTCGGCCATGTACACGCTGTGGCCCAGGTTGGTCAGAAAGTTGATGTTGTTCGGCGAAGTTGTGCCTATGTCCAGCACGCGCAGCCCCGGCTCCGAGGCCAGCCGCTTGCGCAGCGTGCCCCAGCCCCCGGAATGACGTGGGATCTTGGGCCCCGTCAAGCCCTGCGGAGACGACCCATCCGATGCCGGCTGCCGGTCAAACAACCTGCCTAACATTTTCCCTGCCTCCTGCTGCGGTCCACCTGGTTGCCAGAGTTTTCCGCCGCGGCCATCCTGAAGCCAGCCATGCCGATCCTGCCGGTCAGGCCTGGAACAAGCCACCCGCTGGTGCAGCTTCGCCCTCGACGGCCTTCACCGGCTCAGCAGGCTTGCTGCCCGGCTGCATTGCGGCCGCGCCGGCCGTCAGATCCACCTTGCCGCGAAAAACAGCATTGTCTTCGATGGCCAGCCGCAAAGCCCGCACGTCGCCGGTCACCTGGCATCCTGCGCGTAGTTCGACGCGACCGGTTGCTGCGATGTTGCCCTGCAACTGCCCCAGGATCAGCACATCTCGCGCCGTCAAGTCCGCCGCCACCACGGCGTTTGGCCCAATCGTCAACCGGCTCTCGGAAAGACTCACCGTTCCTTCAATGCGACCGTCGATAAACAGGTCTTCGCTGCCTTTCACTTCGCCGCGGATGACCACCGATTTACCGATCCGGGCCGGTACGTTCTCAACTGCCATGGGTTGAATCCTCTGAGGGTCCGCTATCGGGACCCTGCCGGAACTATAACAACCAACGCCCCCCATGACAAAACAACTGCGACGCTGCGGGACTTCCCGCGTCTAAAAGGGGAAGTTCCGTGGCAATCTAGCAAGACACCTATGCTGAAAAGCGCAGCGCAACCGCAATCCGCCTCCGCGATCCCGCGTCGCGTTGCCCTTTCCCTGCTTTGTGCGCTGCTTCCCTGCTGCACCGCCTACGCGCAGCCACCCGAAGGCCCCGCCCAACCGGCTCCCGGCCCGCTGACGCAGCAGCAGACCGAATCCATGGTGCGCCGCGTCCTCCAGACCGAGATGCACGCCGCCAATGACACCAGCCATCCCATGCAGTACCGCATCCGCAAATCCAGCCCGCGCTTTTCCACCACCAAGCTAATTGTCGAAACCAAAGATGGCGACGTCGCCCGCCTGATCGCCATCAACGGCATTCCTCTCACCCCCAGCGAACAGCAAATTGAAGACACCCGCCTGCAGGAGCTCGCCTCCGACCCCGGCAAGCAGCGCCATCGACAGGAGCGCGAACAAAACGACGCCGAGCGTGCCCGCAAGATCATGCGCGCGTTGCCCGAGGCCTTCCACTACCAGTACGCCGGCATCGCCACCACGCCGCAGGGCCCCAGCTACCGCTTCAGCTTCCAGCCCAACCCCGACTTCGATCCTCAAGACATCGAGGCCCAGGCGCTCAAAGCCATGGCCGGCGAGCTGTGGATCGACGTGGCGCAGCAGCGCGTCACGCGTCTCGAGGGCAAGCGTCTGCACGACGTCGACTACGCCTGGGGAATTCTGGGCAAACTCGAAGAAGGCGGCAATCTTCTCCTGGAACAGGCCGATGTGGGCAATCACCAATGGCGCACCGTTCACCTGGTGCTGAACATGAACGCCCGCGTGCTGCTGAAAACCATCCGCCTAGACACCACGCTGGAGCTCTCGCAGTTCACACCCGTGACCAGCGGTATCGGCTATCAGCAAGCCATCCAGATCCTGCAAGTCTCCGCACAGCAGCCCGCCCGGCCCGCTTCCTCCGGCCCCGGCAGGTAAGCACAAGACGCAGCGGCTGCAGGCGCGGCGGGTGCTTAGAAGCCGCCGGAGTCGTCGCCTGACCCACTGCCGCCATCGTCAAACGAGCTCGAATCGTCAAATCCCGACCCGCCGCCGCCATCGTCATTGCCCGGCTCAGACCAGCTATCGTCGGCCAGTTGACCGCTGTTGCCGGAATCATCGGCAAATTGATGCTCGCCGCCCTCATGACGTTCGCCGCCCGGCGAGTCGTAGTAGTTGTTGACCACGTTCTCTTCGATTGGCCGTTCGAACCCCGGTCCCATGCCCATCCCGACGCCCGGCATGCCCCAGCCGCCCATGCCCATGCCCATCCCGGGATGGCCAAAGCCGCCGTGCAACATCGACTCGACGCCTTCAAAAACCAGGGCTCCCGCCGCCACGCCGGCTGCAGTCTGAGCAGCGGAGCGCAGGAAGCTTGGCTGACCCTGCGGGACATATCCCGGAGCACCATAGCCCGGCGCGCCACCGTATCCCTGGCCAGGATACGGCTGGCCCTGATAGGGCTGCCCCGGGTAAGGCGACTGGCCCTGGTACGGCGCCTGGTATTCCGTCGGCTGCGGACTGTACACCGGCTGATACTGCGGAGCCTGTGCCGGTGGCGCATCCTTGTCGCCCAGCAGCCTGCCCAGGAAGCTGGTTGCATGCGCCGGATGCTGCTGCAGCTGCTGTACCTGCTGCTGCGCCTGCGTCAGTTGAATTTTGGCCTGCTCGAGGGCGATGTTCTGCACCAGCACGCTCTGCGCCAGGATGTACACCGCATCCGGATTCTGGCTGAAGCCGCGCGTCAAAAGCGATTCCGCATCCGGGTCTTTTTCGGTGAGTTGCGTGGAATTCACCCGCTCCACGAGCGAGTTCAGCATCTGTTCTTCCTGAGAAGTCACGGTTCGATCCTCCAGCGGCCTTCGTTTCCATACCGGCCACGCCTCCCATCAGACGCACCGGCACATCGAAACGTTGCGCCGCTACACAGAATACGAGAGTAGGCCAATTGCAGTTCCAGTTGCGCAGCCCCCGGCGGTCCCGCGCTCCGGAACGACTTGTTCTTTGGCGGAGTGTCGCCTGCAGGCGAGTTGGTGGGGGCTGAAAGCCCGCACAATCCAGAAGCTTCTTCGGCACGACCGAAGTGTTACCCGGTTACAAGGTGTTCGGGGTCGTATCCAAGCGCGATCGATTCCGCGATTCCTCAGTTTGTTCAGCCCACAAGCGCCACAGCCCGAATCTCCTGCTTGCGCACCGTGAGCCGCTCTACCAGGTCCGTCTTCACTTCGTATCCGCGGCCCGGCGTATCCGGAATGGCAATCTCGCCCGCCGCCGATACCGTCACTTCCGGCTCGATGATGTCCTCGGCCCAGTACCGCGCCGACGCTGAAACATCGCCCGGCAGGGTGAAGTTTTCGAGAGTCGAGAGCGCGATGTTGTGCGACCGGCCTATTCCCGACTCCAGCATGCCGCCGCACCACACCGGGATGCCGCGCTCGTAGGCCGCATTGTGTACAGCCACCGCTTCTGAAAAGCCGCCAACCCGACCCAGCTTGATGTTGATGATCCGGCAGCTTTCCATCTCGATCGCCGCCAGCGCGTCACGCCGGTTGCGGATCGATTCATCGAGGCAAATCGGCGTATTGAGGCGCTTTTGCAGCATGGAGTGATAGTAAAAATCGTCGTACCAAAGCGGCTGCTCCACCATCAGCATTTCGAACTGATCGAAGCTCACCAGGTGATCCGCATCGCGCAGCCGGTACGCTGAATTGGCGTCGCAGCTCAGCACGATGCCGGGAAAGCGGTCTCGCACCTTCTCGAATACCTCAACATCCCAACCCGGCTTGCACTTCAGCTTGATGCGCTGATACCCCGCCGCGACTTCGCGCCCCACCACGTCCAGCGTCTCGGCAATCGACGATTGAATCCCTATCGAAACTCCGCAGACAATGCTTTCCCGTACGCCGCCCAGCAACTGGCTTAGTGAA
>CAILBQ010000466.1 GCA_903832475.1 uncultured Acidobacteriota bacterium
GTGAAGAATGCAAGCACCAAAACATAGCCAGCAGCCAGCAGGAGTGCCGCGATGAGCACTGCGTGGCCGGCCCCCTCGATCCAGCGGGCGGCGTCGGCCACGTAGCGGGCGAAGACATACCCCAGGCTGAGCCACACGGTGCTATATATCAGCTCGCCCATCCCCATCAGCCATAGAAATTTACGAAAACGCATGTTCAGGCTGCCAGCGAGCGGTGCGGCGATCATGCCCAGGCCGGGAATGAATTTCGCCATGAGCAGCGTCTGCGGCCCGCGCTTGTAAAAAGAGTCTGCAGAGGTGAAGACGCACTGCTCGGGGTTGAGGGAAAGGCGGCAAAGCCCGGCGAGAAGCCACCAGCCGGTGTACTTGCCACCGAAGAAGAGAAGGCTGTCTCCGCAGATTCCGGCTGTCCACGCGACGGCCAGCACGGCGATGGGCGACAGGCCATCATGCGCGGCCGCCCCTGCTGCTAGCAAGGTGATGGCCACCGGAAGCGGCAGCCCCAGCGACGCCAGAAACATGACCACAGCTGTCATCGCGTACCCGTGGTGCGCAATGATGTCCATCCCACCCATTCGTGCCCCAAGTTCTGCCGCTAATGACTTGAAATTTTACCCGCAGACGATCGTCGTAATGCGCTGCGTCGAATGCCCGACTCTTCCATCATCTCTTCCAGCGAGGTCTTCATCCGGGTTAGATGCCGTATTTTGTCAATTTCTTTCATTTTGAACAAATTTTGGCTTGGCGCGCTATCTACACTGGGAGGGTCGCGCCCGAGGTCGCCACCGATGTGCCGTAATATCAAAAATCTTTTCAATTTCGATCCCCCGGTCACTGAGCAGGAGATCCGCGATGCGTCGCTCCAGTTTGTGCGCAAGATCAGCGGATTTACCAAGCCTTCGAAGGCCAATGAAGCGGCGTTTCTGGTTGCCGTGAAGGAAGTTGCCGCGGTCTCGGCGCGTTTGCTGGCTTCGCTTGAAACCAACGCGCCGCCGAAAGACCGCGAAGAAGAGGCGGCACGCAGAAAAGCCAAGTCGCTGGAACGATTTGCGTCTTGAGAGAGGGGCTTGCGTGCCTAAGAAAAGTCCGGTGCGGCGGCCCAGGGATCGCGCAGCAAGGCGGAGACGCTGAAATCGTTGCCGTGGCGCTCGATTTCAACGGGGTTCAACAGGACCGGTGAAGGGATGCCGCGAAACGCGGGGACCGCGTCGGACCCCATGATCTGCGGGGAGCAGAAGATTTTCAGGCGGTCGACCAGGCCGGCGGCGAGCAAGGCCGTGTTGAGGCGAGTTCCGGTTTCGGTGAGCAGGGTAAGAATCCCTTCGGCGCCCAGCGTCTGCAGGACTTTGCCAAGGGGAACGCGGCCTGGCGCCACAACCCCGCGGGGAGCGGCGGGACTTTCCGGCGGCAGCACCTCGACGCGCACGCCGCGTGCTTCGAGTTCGCGAATGCGGACCGCGTCGGGGCTGACGGTGAAGATCACGACATCCTCATGCGCCGTGTTGACCAGCTTGGAATCGAGCGGCATGCGCAGGGCGGAATCGAGGATCACGCGCAGCAGAGGCCGGCGGCGCGGGCGGCCGCTGCGATCGGTCATCATGGGGTCATCTGCCAGAACAGTGTCAACGCCGGTTACCACGGCGTCGGCCATCCAACGCATGGGCTGAACTGCTTCCCGCGATGCTTCCCCGGTAATCCAATAGGGCTGGCGAGCGGCCTGAACGCCGGGAGCGGGGGCGATGCGTCCGTCGATTGTCATGGCGACTTTCATCTCGACCATGGGCAGGCGGGTAACGATCCAGCGGGCAAAGCCTTCGTTGAGCCGGCGCGCTTCGGCCTGGCAGACGCCTGCTTCGACGGCAATGCCGGCCTGCCGGATGCGTTCGAGGCCATGGCCGGCCACCAGCGGGTTGGGATCAGTGGTGGCGACGACAACCCGCGACACGCCGGCGGCGATGAGCGCCTGGGAGCAGGGCCCGGTGCGTCCCGTGTGATCGCAGGGCTCGAGCGTGACGTATGCGGTGCCGCCGCGCGCCCGATCGCCGGCGGCGCGCAGGGCTACGATTTCGGCGTGATCGCGCTTGTCGTATTCGTGCCAACCCTCCCCGGCCAACTCGCCTGCGTTGTTGAGAATTACGCAGCCTACGCGCGGGTTGGGCGAACAGAGACCGATGCCGCGGCGAGCCAGTTCAAGGGCGCGCTGCATCCATTGCGTGTCTCGTTCCGTTCTCTCGGGCTTTGCTGTTTCCATGGGCCGTTCCGCAATCTTTGTCAATCGCCAAGCAGGGAATCGACAAATGCCTTGGGATCGAATTCCAGCAGGTCGGTGATCTTTTCGCCAACGCCGACATAGCGCACGGGAAGATTCAATTCCCGCGCGATGGCCACGGCGATGCCGCCTTTGGCCGTGCCGTCGAGCTTGGTGAGCACAATGCCGGTGACGCCCGAAGCCTCGGTGAAGAGCCGTGCCTGCTGCAGGCCGTTTTGCCCCGTAGTCGCGTCCATGACGAGTAGCACCTCATGAGGCGCGTCGGGGATCAGCCGCTTGGCGGTGCGGCGCATTTTTTCAAGCTCGTCCATAAGGCCGCTTTTGGTGTGCAGACGGCCTGCGGTGTCGACCACCAGCACGTTGATGCCGCGCGCTTTCGCTGCAGAGACCGCGTCGAACAAGACTGCTGCGGGGTCGCCGCCCTGCTTGGTCTTGATCATGTCGACGCCGGAGCGGCCGGCCCACACTTCAAGCTGTTCAATGGCAGCGGCGCGAAAGGTGTCGGCTGCGCACAGCAGGACAGTCTTTCCGCGGGCGCGGTTCCAGGCGGCGAGCTTGCCGCTGGTGGTGGTCTTGCCGGTACCGTTGACGCCGACGAGAAAGATCACCTTGGGAGGCGTGGCAGGCTCGACTATGGGCTTTCGCGGAGCCTCGAGCATACCGCAAAGTTGCGCCTTGAGCAGGTCGCGCAGTTCCGCGCCGCTTTGAATGTCTTTGCGCAGCGCCCGCTCGCGCAGTTCTTCGAGGATGGCGTTCGTGGTGGGCATGCCGAGGTCGCTGGTCAGCAACGCGGCTTCGAGGTCGTCGAGCGCGCTTTCGTCGATCATGCGCGTCAGCGCAATCACGCCTTCGATCTTCGAGGACAGCGACTCGCGGGTACGTGTGACCGCCTGCTTCATGCGGTCGAAGAAGCTTACTTTCGCGGGCGCTTCCGCAAAAG
This sequence comes from uncultured Acidobacteriota bacterium, assembly GCA_903832475.1. Taxonomy (GTDB): domain Bacteria; phylum Acidobacteriota; class Terriglobia; order Terriglobales; family Acidobacteriaceae; genus Acidicapsa. The sequence goes on from CAILBQ010000466.1 coordinate 3,210, forward strand.
ATTCCACCTCGAATTCGGCTTCCTGCACCTCAGGCTCAGCCGGTTCGTCTGTCTTTTTTCCACCAAACAGGTTCTTCCACATAGCTCGATTCCAGCTTCGAGTCTACCAGCCGGACGGAACCGGCTCGGATGCATGCTGCCTCGGGTCAGGCCGTGGCCAGTTCGTAGACCGAAGCGCGGCTTCTGCTTGGATCAGAAGCGAGCGACCAGCCATAACCCGGCGATCATGAGCGCACAGCCGGCGATGCGGGCCGGCGATGCGGTGTGTTGTCTGAACCCGAGAAATCCGAACTGATCCAGCAAGACTGAAGTGACAATGGCTGCCGTGATGCTCAGTCCGGTGAACACGCCGGAGCCCAGCTTCTGCGCCAGCGTGAGGCCTGCCAGCGTAGATCCTACGCTGATCAGCCCGCCCAGCCACGCCCACCACGGGACCGAGCGAACCGCGGCGAGTGAAGGGAAGCGATGGCCCAGCATCGCCTGCAGCAGGGCGATTCCCAGCAGCCCGCTGGCATAGACGATCACGCCAGCCCAGAGAGGCTGGTTCAACTGCTTGTTCAGCTCGGCGTTGGTTCCCGACTGGAAGGGATTGGCCGCACCAGCGGCCAGAGCGATCACGGCAAGAATCCACGACATAAAGCGCACCCCGCTGGTTGGATGCTCTTTCTGTCCGATTCCCAGAACGTGGAAACGGTTTTTGCCTTGCCGGGGTAAAAGTGAGTGACCGAGCAGTTAATCTTCTTCGTCGCGGCCGGGCCGCAGCATGAGATCGCGCAGCGCTTCGTGGGCATTCTTGCCATGATCAAGGATAAGTTCCATCTGCTCGGTGATGGGCATTTCGACGCCCAGGTGTCGCGCCAGGCCCATAGCGGCGCGGGTGGTGCGAACGCCTTCGGCAACCTTGCCGTCGAGGCCGGACAGGATATCGCCGAGCTGGCGTCCTCGGCCCAGTTCGAAGCCTACGGTGCGATTGCGTGAGAGCGACCCCGTGCAGGTCAGCACCAGGTCGCCCAGGCCGCTAAGCCCGCGAAGCGTCTCGCGCCGGCCGCCTGCAGCTACCGCCAGCCGGGTGATTTCGGCGATGCCGCGCGTGATCAGGCCAGCCGCGCTGTTGGAACCAAGGCCCAGACCGGCCACCACGCCTGCGGCGATGGCGATGACGTTCTTAAGCGCGCCGCCCATCTCCACGCCGACGATGTCTTCATTGGTGTAGAGGCGAAGGGCAGGACTCGAGAACTCGCGCTGTATTCTCGCTGCGTCCGCTGGGTCGGTGAATGCAATGGTCACGGCCGTCGGCATGCCCGCAGCGACTTCCTGCGCGAAGGAAGGGCCGCTCAGCGCGCCTACCGGTAGAACTAGCCGCGCGTCGTCGAGGCAATCGTGCATCGCCTCGGTCATGCGCAGGAAGGTGTGGTCTTCGATGCCCTTGGTGGCGCTGACCAGCACCTGGTCCTCATGCATATGGGGCGAGAGCCGCGTCATGGTAACGCGCAGGAATTCCGAAGGTACCACGCAGACCAGAATCTCCGCGCCACGGACAGCAGCACGATCATCGGCCGTGATGCGAAGGGCCTCAGGAAAAGGAAAGCCGGGTAGATAGCGGAGGTTGGCGCGATTGCTTTCTAGTGCCGCGGCATGATCCGCGCGATGCGACCACAGCGCGACTTCATGATCCCCACGCGCGCACAACGACAAAGCCATGGCGGTTCCCCAGGCTCCGGAACCTAGCACTGTGATGCGGCTCATGCGATGTCTTTTGTCCCATTGCTTGATGGATTACTGGAGGCAGCGACCGCGGCTTTCTTCTTGGTCGAAACGAAGCGATATTCCGTGCCATTCATGAGCCGCTTGATGTTCTGCGCGTGCTTGATGACGATCAACGCGACGACGAACAGGATCACCGAAAAAACGATCAGGGTTCGCGTGAACGGCGCGCCAAACCAGGCAAAGAGCGGGAAGGCGGCAGCCCCGAGAATGGAAGCCAGCGAAACAAAGCGCCCCAGCGCAAAGACGACGACGAAGACTGCCAATGCGCCCAGCGCAGGCCCTGGAGCCAGCACCGCGAAAACGCCAAAGGCCGTGGCAACGCCTTTACCGCCACGCAGGCCAAGCCAGATTGGAAACATGTGTCCCAGCACCGCGCACAGGGCAGCCAACGCTTCTGCACTGTGTACTTGCAGGGGAGGGAAGCCCACTGTGGCCATTCGCGCGCCTACCATCACGGCGATGACGCCCTTGAGCAGGTCGAAGAGAAAGGTCGCCGCTCCCAGCCCCTTGGCGCCGGAGCGCAGCACGTTGGTTGCGCCGATATTTCCACTGCCCAGGCTGCGAATATCCTGCTTGCGCACAAAGCGCACCAGCAGGTATCCGCTGGGGATCGATCCCAGCAGATAAGCCGACGCCACGATAGCCAGCGAACGCACCCAGACTGTCATTTCAGGCGACATACATCCAAACTTTATCAGGTTGGCCGAATTTGTTCTTCCGCGGCCTAGGTTTCAGAATCAGTCACGGCATTCCCGGACGTGGCGCTTTCTCGATCGAGAGCGGGCGCCAGTCGGCCGCCCAGTGGGATGGCTGCGGTCCCATGGCGAACCTGAGTGTCGCGCCTCTCAGGATGTCGGTGTATGCAATGACCGGCACCTGCAGCGGTTTTCCATCGAGCGTAGCGGACTGAATGTACACGTTCCTGTCGGAGTTGTTTTCCGCCTCGACGGTGAAGGTCTTGCCATTGGCCAGTCGCAGCGTCATCTTCTGAAACAGCGGGCTCCCGATCATGTACTGCCCCGAGGCCGGGTTCACCGGGTAGAAGCCGAGCGCGGTGAACAAGTACCAGGCCGACATCTGGCCGCAATCATCGTCGCCATCAATGCCAGAGGGCAGGTTGGCGTATTCCGCCGCAGCGATCTCGCGCACCTTGGCCTGGGTCTTCCACGGCTGCCCGCTGAAGTCGTAGAGGTAGCCGTAGTGATGGCTAGGCTCGTTGCTGTGCACGTTGTGGCCGCCCTTGAAATGTTCATCCAGCCGGGCATTGTAGGCGTCGGGTCCGCCCATCAGATCGACCAAACCCGGCAGGTCGTGAAAGACGGCCCAGGTGTAAACCCAGTGATCGCCTTCGGTCCATCCGTCTTTTTCATCGGCCCACGAGCCATCGGCTTTTCTGCCCTGCATGAAGCCGGTCGTCTTGTTGAAGATGTGCTGGTAGTTGAGCGAACGATGCAGGAAAAATTCATACTCGCGATACTTGCCCAACTTGAGGGCTACCTGCGCCACGCACCAGTCATCGTAAGAGTCTTCAAGGGTTCGCGATGCGGCCTCGGCAGTTTTGTCGGTGGGAATGTAACCCAGTTCCTTGAGGTAGGTGAGGCCGCCTCTTGCTTCGTAGGGAGTATGCTCCTCGCGGTCCGCCCACCTGCGCGTGGTATCGCCGTCGGGTGGGGCCATCGCGTCCTTGTAAACGGCCTGCCAGGCAAGTTCGCGATCGAAGCCATGAAAGCCCTTGTTGAGAGCCTCGGCAATCATGGAGTCGGCGTGCGTGCCGATCATGATGTTGGTGTAGGAAGGGTTGGGCCACTTGGGCATCCAGCCGCCTTCCTCATAGTTCTGCAGGAGCGCGGTGATCATGCCATCGATGCGTTCCGGAGCGACCAGAGTCAGCAGGCTGTGCTCGGCGCGAAAGGTATCCCAGATGGAGTAAGCGGTGTAAGAATCGCCCTTGTGAACCTTGTCGTCAAAGGCGCTGTAGTAGCGGCCCTGCTCGGAAAACACGCGTGGGTAAAGCAGGGCGTGATAGAGTGCGGTCGTTACCGTTTTCTGCGCGTCTTCGCTTGCGCCTTCGACGCGAATACGGTCGAGCTTGTCATTCCACGTAGCGCGCAGCTTCTGCTGCACCGCGGCGAAATCCCATGCAGGAATTTCAGATTTCAGATTGGCGCGAGCCTGCTCGATGCTGATGAACGAAGTCCCGACGCGCGCTTCGATCGCTTCGTCCGGCGCAAACGTGGCATACGCGCCAGTGGCTGCGGCGTGCTCTTTTTCCGCTGGGCCGTACGTGCCCGACCCGCGAAAGGCCTGACGAAACTCGACGACAAAATAGCCCTTGAAGCTGGATAACGTATCTGGTCCCAGGTGCGCATCCATGCGATCGGGATTGTAGCCAGTGATCTCTCGCGTTGCGCCATTCGCTTCGGCATGGCCGGCGATTCCAGGTCGTGAAGCCTCGACGATCACGCGCGCTTCCGCGCCCGCGGGAAACGTGAAGCGAAGAAATCCGCAATGCTCGGTTGCCGTCATTTCGGTGCGGATGCGCTGGGCGTCACCCGCGTCGAGCGACACCGAATAGTAGTCAGGCCGCACCGTTTCATCTGCGTGTTTGTAAGCAAGCTTGCGCTCCTCGGGCGTTGCCTTCAGCGCGCCGATTTCGGGCATCAGCGTGACATATCCGTAGTCCCCCATCCAGATGGCCGGCTGATGCGTGCCGATGAAGCCAGAGATGGTCTTGTCCTCGTACTTGTACGACACCACGCTGATTTTGTTCTGGCGCGTCTGCGCCGTCCAGTCGGTCATCCCAAAGGGCGTGCTGACGAAAGGCATGGTGCCGCCGTATCCGATCTTGCCCTCGCCGGTACCGATGTACGGGTTCACGCGCGACACTGCATCCTGTTGCGCCAGCGCCACGCCCTGCGCCATCAGCAGTGAGCCGCCCAGCATGCATGCGGCTGCTAGTCTAGAGCCTATTTTCATTCTTCCTTCTTCATGGTTCACTGGATCGTGGCCAGGGTGTATTCGAATTCGTAGGCGTGCTTGCCTTCGGCGATAGTGATCTTTATATCTCCGCAGAGTCCCGTCAATTCGCCGGTGCCGGAGTCGGGTACAACCGAAATCGCCAGGGCCGGATTGCCACGGCTCATCGTGCCATTGTGCTGCAGAATGAACGTCCCCTTGAGGCCTTGCAGCGTGCCCGTAACTTTCTCGATGGCCACGTAGCCAGCTGAGCCATTCTCCACGCCGCCCGCGCTGAGCATCATGGCAAAGCTGGTTGCTTCCAGGTCGCCATGGAAGACTTTTTCAAGCCAGAAGCGTCCCAGCGCTGCCTCCGCTTCGGGCATGGGACCATCCCACGATTGCGCTGTTCTCTTCACGGAAAACTCGCCCTTCGCCTGCATCTTCATGCTTCTTCTCCTTCGAGCCAAGGTAGATCTGAGGTACGCTTGCGAAATTTGCAAAGCGGAACCGGGCAAGTGTAGCCCACCGGAGCCTACTCTTCGAAATCGTCTTCCCACCTGCGTTCGGGCCATCGGCTTTCGGGCACGATGCCCAGCTTCTTCTGCGCGCGCCGAGTCGCTTCAGCACAGGCGTACTCGATGCGGTTGTGCCGCGCCTCGGGACCCTGGCAATGGAAAATCGCCAGCAACTGCGATCTTCTTTGGATTGGCGTCATCCCCGCCCAGCCCTCTGCTGCCAGCGGATGCCGGCGAAACGCAACCTGGAGCAAGGGAGGCAATTCGTACTCGGCTTCCATGGTGAGCATCATCATCTCCGCCATCTGCTCGGCCCGGCGCAGGCGTGTCTCCGCGGACTTCGGTTCCCGCACCTGGTCGGCGATGTACTTGCGCATGGAGGGGTTGAGTTTGTCATACCATCGCTTCATTTCGCGATCTTGCTTGAACAATTTGCCCAGCTCGGGCGGGATGATCATGGGCCGCTCTTCGAGGTCCGGCTCGATTTCGACAACTGCCTTCGATCCCGGTACGGCATGTCTGTGCTTCTGCATGGGGCGCGTCACCAGCAGGCAGTAGCCGTTCTTCGCCGAGCCAAAGGCCGAGGCGCGAAACTCGTACCCGTTCACCGTGCCTTTCACACGCAGTCCGCGCCGGTCCGGCCATTCAACGCGGGGGTCAAATGGCAGCCGGACAAAGGCCCAGCGCAGCTTCACTGCTTCCTGCTCAACGACGGCGCGAAATTTCTTTTTCATCCCAGTATCCGCTTCTCCGGCATTCTAAGGCAGCGCGGCTCGAACCGTGCCGATATTCGCCGTCCATATTCGTCCTCATGTACTGTGGCTTACACTCGAGGAACGCGGGAGGTCGCTTTGCGCGCCCCCGGACATCCGAGGAGTTCCCCGTTGACACATACTTTGACCCGTATTCGAAGCTTCGTCGCCGCGCCCCTGTTTGCCGTTTGCCTGGCCGGCCTCGTTCCCGCCGTTTCGTCAGGATCCGCGCAGAAGCCGACGCTCAAGCTGGACGAGAAAGCGACCCAGCCGCCGTCCTCGCTCGAAGACCGTCGCAAGGCGCTGAGCCGGCTCTTCGCGGATTATTGGGAAGACAATCTGCGGCACAATCCGGAGTTTGCGTCGTCGATCGGCGACAAGCGTTACAACGATCAGATCAGCGACTTCTCGGTGCAGGCCTATAACGCCGGCCTGCAGCGCGAACAGGAATTCTTGCTGCGACTGGCAGCCATCGATCCCGCCGGCTTTACCGACCAGGAAAAAATCAGCCGCGACCTGCTCTTTCGCCAGTTCACCGAAGACCAGGAAGCTTCGGAGTTCAAGGAATGGGAGATGCCGATCAACCAGATGGGCGGCTTCCACACCATGTACGCGCAACTGGTCGCGCAGTTGAGCTTCGAGAACACGAAAGACTACGACGACTGGAACACCCGGCTGCGTGCCCTTCCGACGGCTTTCGAGCAGAACCAGCACAACATGTCGATCGGCGTGGACGATAAGCGCGTGCCGCCGAAGTACCTGCTGCAGAAAGCTCTCAACCAGGTGAAAGACTTCGCGCACCAGAAGCCGGAAGACTCGCCCTTTGCGCAGCCGCTCAAGAAATTTCCCGCTTCGATTCCTGCAGCCGAGCAGGAGCGCATCAAGACGGACATGCTGGCTGCGATCAGCAAGGAAGTGCTACCAGCTTATCTGCGGCTGCAGCGATTCATGGAAGTGACCTACGTACCTGCGGGCCGCGAACAGCCGGGCATCTGGGCTCTCCCGGACGGTGACAAGTATTATGCCTTCAGCATCCGGCGCACCACGACAACGAACCTGACTGCCGATCAGATTCACCAGATCGGTCTCGACGAAGTGGCCAAGGATGAAGCCGAGATGCTCGCCATCGCGCAGAAGCTGGGCTTCAAGGATTTGAAAAGCTTCCAAGCCGATGTGAAGACCAATCCCAAGCTCAAGCCCACCTCGCGCGAGGCCTTGCTGAACGCCTATCGCGGCTATCTCGATCCGATGAGGGCGCGACTTCCTGAACTATTTGGCCGGCTGCCGAAAGCGCCGTTCGAAGTGGCCGCGGTGCCGGACTTCCTGGAGAAGGATTCCGCGGATGCTTACTACGAAGCCGGTACGCCGGATGGCAAGCGGCCGGGCCGTATTCGCGTCGATACCTATAACTTCGCGGACCGCAATTTGGCCGATGTCGAGTCGATCGCTTATCACGAAGGGCTGCCCGGCCATCACTTGCAGATTTCCATTGCGCAGGAACTCGAAGGTGTTCCGGAGTTTCGTAAATTTGCCGGCTATACTGCCTTTCAGGAAGGCTGGGGACTGTATGCCGAACGACTGGGCAAGGATATCGGACTGTACAAGGATCCATATTCTGATTGCGGGCGGCTGCAGGGAGATATCTGGCGCGCGATACGTCTGGTCGTCGACACCGGCGTTCACTCGAAACACTGGACGCGCGACCAGATGATCCAGTATTTCCACGATCACTCCGCGATCAACGAAACCAGCGTGCAGGCGGAGACCGATCGCTACATCGCATGGCCCAGCCAGGCGCTGGCCTACAAGGTGGGTCAGCTCAAAATTCTCGAGCTCCGCGATCGCGCAAAGAAAGCGCTTGGCGCCAGGTTTGACATCAAGGCTTTCCACGATCAGGTACTTGATTTTGGCGCGCTGCCGCTTGACGTCCTCGATCAGCACATCAACGAATGGATCGCCAGCCAGAAGTAACTTTGTTTCCAGCGGACCCAAACAACAAGGCCCAGGCTCTCATGGTTGAGAACCTGGGCCTTGTTGTCTGCGCAGAGCGCGGGCTTGCCTTGCTAGATATTTGCCGTTCGATTGCCCGAAATGAGGCGAATCAGAAGGGTCAGAACCACGGCTCCAATGGTGGCGATGATGATGCTTCCCACGAGACCGTGGTCATTCACGCCGCCCATGCCAAGGTGGCTTGAAAGAAACCCACCCACAAGTGCTCCAACCAGTCCAACAATCATGTCAACGAACATCCCAAAGCCCGCTCCCCGCATAAGCTTTCCGGTTAGCCAGCCTGCGACGATTCCGATGACGATCCATGCAATTAGTCCATGACCCATGGTTGTATTTCCTCCTGAGTTGATTGGATGCAGTAACTCAGCAAAGTCCTGTCTGGCAATTTCTTTTTTTCTAGAAGTGAATACCGTAGGTGCTGTGCCAACATCTATGCTGTCTGTACTCAACTTATGGGTCAGGCAGGCCCATCTTCCCAGGAGAATCCATGCTCGCGCGACGACCGACACTTCTCAGACTCAGCGTGCTTCTGGCGCTGGTCGCAACTTCCGTTTGTGCATTTGCCCAGGAGAAGGAGAGCCGCTGGGCCGCAAAGGACGATCCTGTCGCCAAGGCGCTGATTGAGCTGGAGCGCAAGTGGGCCGAGGCGGGATGCACGCACAACGGGATCGAAGCCAACATTCTGGCCGAAGACTTTCACGGCGTAGCCCCGGACGGCACCCAGTACGACAAGAGCAAGGCGGTGCAGGAAAGCCAGAGCACAGCGCCTCCGGAGCGCGAGTGCAAGATGTTCGACGTGAAGGTGCATTTTTTTGGCGACACGGTGGCGGTGTTATACGGCAGCGAAAGCGCCATACATCCTGGGACCAGCAAGCACGGTGAGCACACCATCAGGCTCACCTGGACAGATACCTGGTTGATGCGCAATGGCAAATGGCAGATCGTAGCTGCGGAAGATATGCCGACCGTCCTCAAGTGATGGAAGAAACGCCGCGAAAGCGCAATGCAGCGCGGCGCCGCTGTGACCGTGGGCACAGCCGGACCTTTTTCTCGACGCTAGGGTGTTAGCAGTCGTCGAGGGAGTAGCCATTCCATTCAGAGCTGCATGGCCCAGGTTGAAAGCACGCACGCAAACAGTCGCGCGGAGGCTCCTCCCCGCGCTGTGCGTGTTGCTTCTTTGTGCATGCCCGGTGGGGTGGTCACTCGGGCAATCATCGTCAAGTCAGCCGGGCGGCATCACGATCGATTATCCGCAGGACGACTCCATCTTTCCGCCGGAGATTACGGCGCCCACCTTCCTCTGGCGCGATTCGGCCGCGGATGCGGAGTCATGGCAGATCGACGTAGTGTTCTCGGAACGGGGCAAGCCGATTCATGTCACCTCGACCGGCCCGGGGATGGAAATTGGCGAGATCGATCCACGCTGCGTCTCGACCTCGAATAAGCTGCCCGTGCTCACCCCGGAACAAGCCGCCGCGCATACCTGGAAGCCCGATGCTCCCACCTGGGCGCTGATCAAAAAGCAGACCGCCGCCAAGGCTGCCACGGTCACGTTCACCGGCATCGACAAGGCAGGGCGCGAAGTAAGCCGCGGCCGGGTTACGTTGAGCGCATCGAAGGACCCTGTTGGCGCTCCCATCTTCTATCGCGACGTACCTTTAATGCCTTCGGAAGGCGCCAATCACGTGGTGCAGCCGCTTGCTCCTTCGAAGATGACGCTGATCAACTGGCGCCTGCGTGACATCAGCAAATTCGAAAGCACCATCGTCATGCGCGACCAGCATTCGTGCGCCAACTGCCACTCGTTTTCAAATGACGGCAAGACTCTCGGCTTGGATGTCGACGGCCCGGGGAATGACAAAGGTCTTTATGCCGTGGTTCCAGTGAAGCAGCAGATGACGATTCGCAATGAGGATATTGTTCGCTGGAACACCGACATGCAGGTTGGAAAGTCGCGCGTGGGGTTCATGTCGCAGCTTTCGCCCAACGGCAAGTATGTGCTGACCACGTTCGCCGGTCCGCAGCAGGATATTTCGAATTCCTACTTTGTCACCAACTTCAAGGACTATCGATTTTTGCAGGTCTTTTATCCCACGAGGGGAATTCTTACCTGGCTCGATCGCGCCACCGGCCTGCGTCATCCGCTGCCTGGAGCCGACGATCCAAAGTATGTGCAGACGGACGGTGTCTGGTCGCCCGATGGCAAGTGGATTGTCTTCGCCCGCGCCGAGGCGAGAGATCCTCATCCGGCCAACACGATAAGGCCGGTAGAAGCCAACGATCCTAACGAAGTCCAGATCCAATACAGCCTTTATCGCGTGCCCTTCAATGAAGGCCGCGGAGGAACGCCCGAGTCCATCTCGGGAGCCGGCAACAACGGCATGAGCAACAACTTCCCCAAAGTCTCACCCGACGGCCGCTGGATCGTGTTCGTCAAGAACCGCAACGGCCAGCTGATGCGGCCCGACAGCGAACTGTACATCGTGCCATTCGAAGGGAACGCTCAACCCCGCCGCATGCGCTGTAACACTTCGCTGATGAACTCGTGGCACAGCTTCTCGCCCAACGGCCGCTGGCTGGTTTTTTCTTCAAAGAGCCGGACGCCTTACACGCAGATGTTCCTGACGCACATCGATGAGGAGGGCAACGACAGCCCGCCCGTCTTGATTGAAAACTCGACAGCCGCCAACCGCGCGGTCAACATTCCCGAATTTGTCAACATTCCCGCGGACGGCATCTCGAAAATCGAAACACCAGCTACCGAGCTCTTTCGTCTCATCGACGATGCAGGCGATCAGCAGACATTGGGCAACAAGGCGGCGGCGCTGGCGGACTGGCGCCAGGCGGTCGCGATGGATACTACCGATCCTCGCGCCAACAACGGCCTGGGCGTGGCCCTTGCCGCTGTCGGCGACCTGGATGAAGCCATCGCGTATCTCCGCAAAGCCACCGAACTGCACGCCGGCTTCCTCGAAGCCTATTACAACCTCGGCGCCATCCTGCTGCGCTTGCATCGCCTTGACGAAGCTATCGATGCGCTGGACAACACGGTCCGTATCGCTCCGGGATTTTTCCAGGGTCACGAAGCGCTGGGCTTTGCCAATTACATTGCCGGCAAGCCCGCGCAGGCGCTCTCTCACCTGCGGCTTGCACTTGATGGAGAACCCGATCGCGTCCCCGTTCTCACCATGGCGGCGAGCCTGATGGCCACTTCGCCGGAGGCGGCGCTGCGCAACGGGCCTGAGGCCGTAATACTCGCCCAACATGCCTGCGACCTCACGGAAGGCAAAGACATCTCCGCACTCGATACGCTCTCGGCCGCGTATGCAGAAGCTGGTCGTTTTGCAGAAGCGATTGCTGCCGCGCAGCAGGCCATCGAATTTGCGGCAAGCCAGGCCCCGACCGACGCTGCACTGGCAACGCGACTCAAGGCCCATCTGGCGAAATTTCAGGCGTATCAGCCGCTTCGCGATCCTCCCGACGAGGGAACACTCTAATCATGCTTGCCTGGCCGAGACAGCTTGAATAGAAGAATTGAGAGGCGGCCGAACTTACATCAGGCGCCGTCGCACCATGTCCAGGGCCTGTTGGCTGGCCCACTGGCGGATGCGCTCGCGATCGCCGCGAAAGTTGCATTCCAGGGATTCGGTCTTGGATCCGTAGCTGACGGCGATGTAGACCAGTCCGACCGGCTTTTCCTCGGTGCCGCCGTTGGGACCGGCAATGCCAGTGATGCCGACGCCCATGCTCGCGCCCGTGCGCTGCCGGATGCCGCGCGCCATGGCTTCCGCCACATCCGGGCTGACCGCGCCGTGTTCTTCAATCAGCGCCGGCGGTACTCCGCAGAAATCCGTTTTCAGCTCGTTCGAATAGACCACCGCTCCGCCAAGAAACGATCGTGAACTGCCGCTGATGGAGGTGACGCGCTGCGCCAGCAACCCGCCGGTGCAGCTTTCCGCAACGGCCAGGGTCTCGCGCTTCAGTTCGAGATAAAACAGCACGATCTGCTCCAGCGTCTCGCCGGTCGACGAAAACAGGTGCAGGTCAAGCGCCTCTTCCATGCGGCTGGCCAGCTCATCGACCCGCGCCTGCGCCGCGTCCAGCGAAGGCTTGGTGCAGAAGAGCTGTAACTGAATTTCGCAGTTGCCCGCCAGAATGGTGGTCTCGACATCGGGATACTTCATATAGATCGGCGCCAGCAGCGTGTCCGCCGCCGACTCGCCAATCATGGTTGCCTTCAGGACTCGCTTGGCGATGTACCGGGGAGGCAAAATCTCTTTGAGGCGCGGAATGCACTGGCCGGCGAACAGCGGCTTGCACTCTCCCGGCGGTCCGGGCACCAACATGACCAGCTTGCGATGGTTGCCGTATTTCGTATCCAGCCACAAGCCAGGGGCGGTTCCGTTGGCGTTGGGCAGCACCACGGCCCCGTCGATTACGTCGGCCTGCTTGAGGTTGTTGTCGGTCATCTGCATGCGTCGCTGGGCGAAGCGGGCGGCCAGTTCGACGACGATGTTGTTGTCGCGGCGCACGCTCACGCCCAGCGCCTCAGCTACCGCCTCCCGGCTCAGATCATCTTCCGTTGGCCCCAAGCCACCCATCACGGCCACCAGGTCGGCGCGGCCAAGCGCTGTCTTGACCGCATTCACCAGGTCGCGGCGCTTGTCGCCGACAATGGTCTTGAACGCCACCGCGACCCCAATCTCGTTCAACTTTTCCGTCAGGTAGAGGGAGTTGGTGTCCTGGCGGTACGGAGTCAGCAGTTCGGAGCCGACCGCGATGATTTCGCATTTCATGCTGGACCTTTAACTGGGCAAAAAAGTAGGAAAGCGCCTCTTGGATCAGAAGCGCGGAAGCACCTAGAAGAGCCGCAGCCCTTCCACTCCCAAGTCGACATCATAAACTGCTTCGTTCGTCGCGAGCACTGCCGTGCCCAGGGGCGAAAACGCCACCCCGACCACGTTGTAGCCGGCCACCACCAGCTCAGCCTGCCCATCGGTCGTAATTCGCACAAGCCCGCGCTGGCCGCGCAGCGCCGCCGCCACGTAGACGTTCCCGTCCGCATCGAGCGCCAGCCCCTGCGGCCTGCCCAGGCCGCGATACCAGGCCGAAGTGCTGCCCTCGCGGTCGATGGCCCAGACGCAATCGTTGGGCGAAAGCGACGGCGCCGTCACAAACAGCGTGCCATCCGCGCCTACCGCCAGATGGTAGGCCGCCACGCTCGGCTCCAGCGTCGCATACACAAAAATCTGCGGAGCCCCGCCATCCGCACTGGGAGTGATCTTGAAAATTGTTCCGCTGCGGTCGCCCACGAACAGGTTCCCGTCGGCGTCGAAAGCTGCCCCGGTGGCCACGCCCATGCCCTCGGCATAGATGGTGAACTCCCCGCCGGCATCGATGCGATAGACATTGCCCTCGGCACGTGAAGTCACATACAGCTCGCCCTCAGGATCGAAGGCCAGGCCGGTCGGATTTAGGATCCCGCTCACAAACGGCGTGCCCAGCCCATCCGGGCTGATGCGCACGATTGAAACCGGCGTCTGCTTGCCGCGCGGCCCGGAAATCGTTGCAAAAATCATGCCCGACCGGCTGACCACCGGGCTGGTCACCGGGTGCAGGCCGTCGGAAAGCTCGCGGGCTATGCGCAGCGGCATCATGTTGCTCACCCCATCGGCGGTGCGCACCTCGATCAGTCCCGTCCCTGCCGCTTCCGGCACGCGAAAGCAGACGCGCTCGTCGCGGCTCATGGAGATCCGCGCCGAGAGCCCATCCACCGAAACCGCCGGCATGGTCGTCACTCGCGGGCCAAGATGTTGCCCGCGCACTTCCACATCGCCGCCGGGCAGCGCCGCGGCCGGATACACGCCATCGATCGCCGGGGGGAAAGTCGCCTGCTTGGAAAGCCTCGCCATCTTGGGAGTCACACTCATGGGATGCAGCCTCAACGTATCCAGTGGCTCAGCACCAGCATCACTGCCCAAGCATACAACCCGGCAGCGACGTCATCGAAGACGATGCCCCAGCCTTCCGGCAGTTTTTCCAGCTGACGAACAGGGAATGGCTTGTAAATATCAAAAACACGAAACAAGAGCAGCGCCAGCAGGATGTGTTTCCAGTCCGCCGGAGCGCCAGCGACAGGAATTGCCAGGAGGGCAATCCACTGACCGGCAACCTCGTCGACCACCACAAACCCCGGATCCTTGCGTCCGCTTTCTCGCGCCGCGATGGTCGCCGCCGGCACACCCAGCCCGACAGAAAGCGCAATTCCCGCCAGCGTCAATCCGATCATCCATCCCGGGCCGGGATGGGCAAAGACGGCTACGCTGGTCCAGATCAGGACGGCTGCTACCGAACCCCACGTTCCCGGTCCCGGCTTGCCCAACCCGGCGCCAAAGAATGTAGCTACCGTCCACGCCCAGAACGTCTTCCGCTTCGCCCTGAAAGCACACATGGGCGCCTTGTCCCAGCCGCCTTCAGCCGCCATGCGCACCGCGGCCGCCTCATCCAGCCGGCAGCTTTCCGCCCCGGCCGCCGTCCGTGTCGCCGCGGGTTTAACGGTCACGCTCATTGCCTTCCAGGTCCTCGAGCATCTCCGGGTCCATCACCGGCGAGCTGATCTTGTAGACCCCCATCGCCCACTTGCCCAGATCGATCCTCCGGCAGCGGTCGCTGCAGAACGGAAAATCCTCGTCGCTGGCTTTCACCAGCTTCTTGCAGGTGGGGCAATGCAGCGGCTTGATCTTCGGTGCCTTTGCCGTCTTGCTCATAGCCGATTTCTTTGTGGAACCTTCCCCGGGCTCAGTCGCCATGCCTTTGCCTTATATGAAATGAATTCGAAGAACGATTGCGCTCTTCAAGTTTACGACCTTCTCGAGTAAGACGCGCGTCGTCTCCATTCCTGGCAGCAAAACACGCTGCAAAATTCATGTCTCATTGTGCTATCCTCCCGGAAATGCTAACCGCACCTTCCGTTCAGAGTCCGGCAATCCCTCGGCATTCTGCGGTGGTTCGCGTAACCCACTGGCTCACCGTCCTCTCTTTCTTCGCGTTGCTCGTGAGCGGTCTGGAAATTGTCGTCTCCCACCCGCGCTTTTACTGGGGCGAAACCGGCAACTCCAACACGAAACCGGCCTTTATCATCCCCATCCCCGCCTCGCGCGGCACGGTGCCGACCGGCTACGGCTACGAAATGCCCGACCAGAACGGCTGGAGTCGCTACCTGCATTTTCAGGCCGCCTGGCTGGCCGTGCTCACCGGCCTTTTCTACGGCATTCACGCGCTGCTGACGGGCCATTTCCGCGGAGATCTGCTTCCCGCGCCAGGGGACAGAAACTGGCCGGCCGTTCGCGCCGTTTTCTCGAAGTACCGCCGCCGCGGGCCGCCCGATCCAGCAGAAGGCCACACCTACAACGTGGTCCAGCGCATCGCTTATATCTTGGTCATCTTCGTCCTCTTTCCCCTGATCATCTGGACCGGGCTGGCCATGTCGCCTTCGTTTGTCTCGGCCTTTCCCCTGTCGGTGGAACTGCTGGGCGGCCGCCAAACCGCGCGCACCCTGCATTTTTTCATCACCTGGCTGCTGGTCGCGTTCGTGGTCATTCACGTGGCCATGGTCTATCAGTCCGGATTTCGCGATCGCATGCGCGCCATGATTACCGGACGGACCAGCAGCGAATCCTCAGAACGAAAGACCACTCCCGGCGCTGTTGCACAGGAGTCGCTATGAGAAAGATCTCCCGCCGCAGGCTCATCACCTCCGGCGTTGTCGCGACCGCCGGCGTGGCCGGCCTGGCCGCGGCCACGCGCATTGCCGCCCGCCACGGCCTTATTCCTCCTGACTGCCGCGGCGTCTACGGTCCCGGCGAGACCCTCACCTACGCTGCGCAGAAGCTGTTGACCCGGCACTCGCTGGCCCGCGAATTTCCCCGCAGCATGATCTCCGCCAAGCCTTTTCTCAATGCGGTTGCGCCCTTCAGCGACGCATTCAAAGCGCACCAGGCTCTTGGCTTCTCTGACTGGACGCTCAAAGTCGACGGTATGGTCGCCCGGCCTACCACCTTTTCGCTCTCGGACTTGCGAACCTTGCCGCGCAAGAGCCAGATCACCGAAGTGGCCTGCGAAGAAGGCTGGTCCTACATCGCCGAGTGGATCGGCACGCCGCTGTCCCACGTGCTGCATGAAGTGGGCGTGCTGCCCGAGGCCAGGTATGTTGTCTATTACTCCATCGAGCCCGACTGGTGGGAGAGCGTCGACATGGCCGACGCCCTGCATCCCCAGACCTTCCTCACCATGGGTATGAATGATGGTGATCTGCCGGTCGGCTTCGGAGGACCGCTGCGCCTGCGCGTGCCAAGGCAGTTGGGTTATAAGAGCGTCAAGTTCATCACCCGCATCACCGCGACCGATTCGCTCAGAGGCTTTGGCAAAGGCCTGGGCTCAGCCTCGCCTGAGGGCGGGTATTCCTGGTTTGCGGGTATCTGAGGAACCTAAGCAAAAGTCCACTTCACGCGCTGTAGCGAAGCCGTCACCCAGTGTGTCGTTTGAGCGGAAAAGCTCTGTATCCGCATTCACTGTCTTGGTTAGCTGGTCAAACATAGTCATTGTTCAAGCACAACGAGCGTCGCGGACGGATGGAGCGCAAATCGGAAGTCACTCAAATTTGGCTGCTCGGCCGGCGCCCAGAATCGAAACGCTGTTACCTATGGCGCAGCAAGCGGCGGTACCACCGTCCATCCGCCGTCACTGCCTTTCACCAGCGTAGCCGTGGCGGACTGAATGTCTGTGTCCCGGGCCAGCTTGGGAAAGGCCCTCATCGACTCCGGTGTGCGGACCCAGTCAGGGATCCCCTCCACTTCGTATTGATATTTCACGGTGTATTGCGTGGGGTTGGCGGGATCGTTGGGGGTTTCGCTGTCGATAGCGGTTACATTGAAGTGTCCGAAACAGAAGTTGCCGTAGCCGGGCTGGCTGGGGACGGGAGTCCACTGCGGGTGTCCCTTGTCGGATAGGCCGTAAAGATTCAGTGGTTTGGCGCCGGCAACAGCGTGTCTCTTCTCCTGTGTTCCGCGAAGGAAAAGACCAGCATCTGCCAGCGCTTCGAAAACGCGCGCGTTTTCGTCCTTGGCGGGATCTACCTCGGCGGGCAGCTTGATCGGCGCAGGCCAGACGCAGTCATGATGACCGGTGTACGACTTGTTGATCGCGGCGATGAATTCCGCATGATCGACTTGCTTCTTGCAACCGGCTGCCCCTGAGAAGAGCCCGGTTACCACCACCGCCAGCACGATTCGTTCTCGCATCCCAAAGCACCTCAAGCACTTGGATGCCGAAAATTGAAACATAGTCACTGGCTCGCCGTGGATCACTCAACGATGCGGGCGACCACGTCGTAGTGATGCGACTCGACGATCTCGCAGCGGTAAAACGTCCCCGGCACCAGCGTCTCATGCGGGCCGAAGTCGTTGATCAGCACCTTGCCGTCGATTTCGGGAGCATGCAGCATGGTGCGTCCCTGCCAGAGCAGTTGTGTCTCGTCGCTGACGCCTTCAACGAGCAAATCCATCTGCCTGCCCACCCAGGCCGATTGCTTCTGCGCGCTGATCCTCTGCTGGAGTTTCATCAGCCGCTTGCGACGCGATTCAATGACACGCTTGGGAACTTTCAAGTCGAGATCGAAGGCCGGCGAGCCCTCTTCGTCGGAATAAGGGAAGGCGCCCAGCCAATCGATCTTTGCGGCGCTGACAAACTCTTCGAGCAGCCGAAAATCTTCGTCGGACTCGCCGGGGAAGCCGACGATGAAGGTGGTGCGCACGACGAGATCCGGCACGATGCTGCGTGCCTTTTCAAGCATGTTGAGGAAGATGTCGCCGCTTCCGCCGCGCTTCATGCGCTTGAGAACGTTGGGCGAGGCGTGCTGCAGCGGGACGTCGAGGTATTTCGCAACGTTGTCGTGTTTTGCGATGGTTTCGAGCAGCCGCGTGGTCACCTTGTTGGGATAGGCGTAGAGGAAGCGCAGCCACTTCAGGCCGGGGATGGAGGCCAGCGCGTCGAGCAGGTCGGCGAGGTCGACTTTCATGCCCCCGTTTTCCGTGGACAGGTCTTCGCCGTAGCAAGTCGTGTCCTGGCCGATCAGCGTAATCTCCCGCACGCCCTGGCGAACGAGATTTTCCGCCTCAGCTACGACCGATTCAAACCGCCGTGAACGAAACTTGCCGCGCAGCTGGGGGATGATGCAGAAGCCGCAGGGATGATCGCAGCCCTCGGCAATCTTGATGTAGGCCGAGGACTTCGGCGTGGTCAGGATGCGCGGCGTCTCGTCGCTGTAGAGGTAGTTGGGCAGGCTGGCAATGGCGCCGTCCCAGTGCTCGCGGCTGAAGCGGCCCTGCTCTTCGCGCAATGTTCCCTCGGGGCGGCTGTGCGTATGCACCGCGCTGGGCGCTCGCGCAATCAATTCGTTCTGGGCGAAGTCGGAACTGGTCAGGATGTTGAACGGCGAAGCGCTGATCGCGGGCGCGGGCATGGAAAGTCCGGCTGCTTCGAGAATGGCTTCCAGTTCGCCGGTGCCGACCACGGCGTCAACTTCGGGAATGTTCTTCTGGATCTCGTCGCGGTAGCGCTCCACCAGGCAGCCGGCAACGATCAGGCGCTTCGCGGTTCCAGCGGTCTTATGCTGCACCATCTCGAGAATGGTATTGACCGACTCCTGCTTGGCCGAGTCGATAAACGAACAGGTATTCACGACAAGGATTTCAGCGTCTTCAGGGTTGTTGGTCAACCGCGCACCGGCGCGGTCCAGCAAGCCCATCATGACTTCGGAGTCAACCAGGTTCTTGGGACAGCCTAACGAGATGAATCCCACGGTAGGCGCTGTCGCCGTCGCCGTGGGAAGGGAAGTTTCTTTGCTCACCTGACTATTGTACCGGGACGCAGGTTTTCGCGCCGATTCTCAGCATCCCCGCCGCCCTGCGAGCGAGTGTACGGGATAAGATGATCCCGTCAGGCAGGTGCGGGCGAGGTGGGCCATGAGACGGACAGCGGTGTTTTTCATCTTGTTCTTCTTCGCAATTCCGGTTCTGCCGAGCCCACCCGTGGTGGTCTCGGTTCAAACCTTGATCGACCAGGTGAAGGCAGCTCGCAAGACTGGGACAAGCGACGGTGATCTGGCTCTGAAGCTCAGCCAGCTCGAACTGAGCGAGGAACTTACCGCCGGAAACTCGATCGCCATCCTTGACTTGTTGCCCGGTCCGCTCTCCAAAGAGCAACTGTATGTGCTCGAGATTCGCAGCGCAATCCTGCCACCACCTGCGTCCGATCTTCCGAATCTGACTCAGCCGGACGAAACCGCCCGGCAAGCCATGCTGAAAAGAGCAGAAACGTACGTTGCCGGAACGTTTGCCCAGTTGCCGCCTCTCACCGCGCAACATCTGGTGGCACGGTTTCAGGATGGCATGGAAGCTGTACCGGATCCCAGACGCGGCCAGCAAGGCGTCTCTGACCGAGGTAGTCCAAATCCGGGAATTCGCCTCATCAATCGCCATCTCGACACCGGCGAAGTCAACGCTGGTGTGGAGAAATCCACTGTTTTTACCGAGACTCGACTGGATGCTCCCAACGACACTCGAGTTTCGATCGATACGCCACTCTCGTTGCCTACAGTGATCTCGGATGCGGTTGCCAGCGAAACCTTGAAATTTGTCCGTTGGCAAACCGTTCAGGGCAGAATCCTCGCAGTGTTTTCCTTTGCGGTGGAGAAAAGGAAGAGTGGACTTGAACTGGTCTACCACCAGCGTACCGTTCAGCAAAAGGTAGTTTCGACCGAGCCCCAAATTGGTGGCGATGTTGGGTATGACGGGGTGACTTCTACCACTGTCGGCCATGAGGTCTGGCTTGACTTTAAGCACAGACAGGTGTACTCGGGAACGCTATTCCTTCAATCAGAAACCGGCGTCGTTTTTCGGGTCATCACAGAGGTCAACTTTCAGCCAGGGGATATCCTGCACCGTCAGACGGTCCGCACTGACTACGCCGCTGTGTCCGTTTCCGGCGCAATCCGGGTGGTGCCCATTCACATCTTTACTGCAACGGACTTTGTGATCTATGATGCGAAATCCTGGGCGAAATCTCCGGTCCGCCAAAACTTCGTGACCGAAGACTTCACTGACTACAAGTTCGGTACGGCGCAGACTACTCCGTAATGTTTCCGCTTGTGTCCGTATTGCGGATCTGGGGTGATTCCATAGGGAAAGTCCGTCTGCCCGGATATCGGCGCGTCAATGGCCGATCGATACGCGTCTTTTCCCGTTTCCAGCGATCGGACAAGTGCCACTCCGAAGGAGATGAATTGTTCGCGTGGAGCAATTTGTTAGCTCTGGTTGGGTTGGGCCTTCTTCTGGCAGGAATGGTAGAATCAGTCAGTGCCGGGCCCTACGCGACACAATCCCGCCAACCCCGCCAGGTCCGGAAGGAAGCAACGGTAACGGGCTAGTGTGGGCGCAGTAGGTCACCCGGTACTTTTTCTGTACGCAGGCGACCTCGTCTCCCCGCCGAAGGTTCTCCTGGAGGAGATTTCAGCTTTGACTTTTCGTGCTCCCCACTGCACACGCGCCAAGATCAGCGCCCTCGGCACCTACGTTCCCCCCAAAATTCTGACTAACGCCGACCTCGAGAAAATGGTCGAGACCAATGACCAATGGATCATGGAGCGCACCGGCATCAAGGAGCGCCACATCCTCGAAAAAGGCTTGGGCACTAGCGATATGGCCGCTGAAGCGGCGCGCCGCTGCCTGGCGGCGCGGGGAATCGAAGCGTCTGAAGTGGAAGCGATCATTATCGGAACGGTGACGCCGGATATGGCGTTTCCTTCGACGGCTTGCCTGGTTCAAGACAAGATTGGCGCGAAAGGCGCGTGGGGTTTTGACGTTTCTGCGGGTTGCTGCGGCTTTGTGTTCGCCTTGCAGGCGGGCGTGAAACTCGTTGAAAGCGGGGCACATACCAAGGTTCTGGTGATTGGTGCGGACGCCAATTCGCGAATTGTGGATTATACGGATCGCACTACCTGTATCCTGTTTGGCGACGGCGCTGGCGCGGTGTTGATTGAACCGGCAGGGGAAGGCGAAATCGGCCTGATTGATTTTGTGCATGAGATCGACGGATCGGGTGGGCCGGCGCTGAATTTAGCCGCTGGGGGAAGCCTGAATCCGGCGACGGCTGAGACCGTGGCAGCCAAGCAGCATTTCATCCATCAGGACGGGCAGACGGTCTACAAATTTGCCGTGCGCAAGATGGCCGAAGCGACCACTAAGGTACTAGAAAGAAACGGAATAACTGGAAAAGACCTGGGTTGTTTCATTCCCCACCAGGCCAACAAGCAAATTATCACGTCGACCGCAGACCGTCTGGGAATGGCCGAAGACAGGGTGATTATCAATATCGAAAAGTATGGGAATACGTCGGGCGGGACGATTCCCCTGGCCATGGGTACGGCGGTGGAACAAGGCAAGCTGAAAAAGGGCGACTTGGTGCTGCTGGCTGCGGCTGGGGCGGGATTTACGGTGGGAGCCGCACTTCTGCGCTGGGAGATTTAGGTTCTCACGAAATCTTGTTCCCTATTTTGGGGGACGCCTGCGGTCACTGCCCCCGTGTATAGTGAAGCCGGCAGCTGGCAGTCGGAGTAGCGAACGGGTTCGCGATGCAGGAGAGTAACGATACAATCCCAGCCGATGCGTTGCTTGTGGAACGCATACGAGGACGCGATCCACAGGCGTTGGTCGACGCGTACGCGCTATACGGCAGGCGGGTATTCTCGCTGATTGTTCGGGTAGTCAAGGATCGCGCGGCAGCCGAGGAGATCCTGCAGGACACTTTCCTTCGGCTTTGGGACCGAGTCCCAGAATTTGACGTATCGAGAGCATCGCTACTGCCGTGGCTTTTATGCGTAGGGCGAAATTGCGCGTTGGACCACTTGCGAAAGGAATCCAGACGAGGCGCATTCGACGTACTCTTTACTGAAGACCACGGCGAAGCAGGGTTTGCGGCGGCGGAGGAATTCTCCGCAGACGAGGCGCAAGGTGTGAGAAGCGCGCTGGCGACTTTGCCCGAAGAGCAGCGGCAGTTGATCGAGCTGGCTTATTTTGACGGCTTTACCCAGGCCGAACTGGCGGAGCGTACGGGAGAGTCGCTGGGGACGGTGAAGTCCCGCATTCGGTTGGGTTTGAAAAAGTTACGAAGCGCACTGGGCGGGGCATTGCCGAAGGTTTAGGGCCGAGGCTAGAGGAATGACGGAGACGATGATCGATAAGTGGCTGGATGCAGATTGGGATCTGTTTGCGATGGGGGCTCTCAAGGAGAGCACCCAGCGCGAGATGCAGGCCCATTTGCGTGCCGGCTGCCTGTCTTGTCGACGCAGTTATGAAGTTGCCGTCGCAACCATGACGTCGCTGGCGGCTGCGGCGCCGCAGGTCGATCCTCCGGTGGGGATGGCCGATACGCTGCTGAAGCGGATTTCAGAACGGAGCAGACAGGCCGAAGAGCAGAACTGGTCATCGGCGACGAGCGCGCGCGTGATTCCCATGAAGCGGTCACGGATGATTCCGCGAGGAGAGCGGCCGCGATGGAGTTGGCTGCCCTGGACGATTGCAGCCGTCTTCGCGCTGCTGGCTCTTTGGTTTGGCGTACGCCTGAAGCAAGTGGAGCGAATAGCGCGCATTACGCCGCCTGCGGTAAAGATTGAGCCTGTATCGCCCGCAGGCCATGCACCGCCAGCAATCGTCCCTGAGCCGGCGAAGCTGGATGCTTCAGCGAAAGAGCAAGCGGCGGACAAGCAGAAGATACAGGAATTAAAGCTCCAGTTGGCGCAGGCCGAGGGTGACCGTGATCGCGCCATGTCGGAGGTCAGCCACGTGGAGAGCCAGCTAGCTGCGGCAGCCACCGAGCGGGGGAGTTTGGAGACGCAGCTGGCAGCGGCGCAGCAAGCGGCGCGAACTGCGAATGACGAACATGAAGGCCAAGCCGCGCAGGCACGTGTGGCCGATCTGACGCGGGAGTTGGCAAAAGCCAATGCCACTATCGCGGGGTTGCGTGCTGTGGCGGCCCGTGATGGACAGGTGCTTGCGTTTCTTCGCGACGGACCAACCAAGGAAATCGATTTGAAGCGCATCGATCTTGGCGCGGGTGAGGCGAGTGTCGTCGCATACTACTCAGCGGATCGGGGGCTACTGCTGCTGGCGCGCGATCTGCCTCGTTTGCAGGACGGCAAGTGTTACCAGGTGTGGTCAACGCAGAGGAGCGGGGCAGCGGTGCAGAGCGTGGGACTGATCCAGACAGAAGCAGGGGGGACGGGATATTTACTGGCACGTGCTTCGAAGGATCTGCGCCAGTTGACGGGGCTGGCTATCACCGATGAGCCGAATGGGGGAAGTGTTTCGGCGCGAGGCCGCAAGCTGTTATTCGGCGCCGTGAACTGAGTTTGCTTGAGGTGAGCACGAGCATTTCGGAAGCTTCAGAAGTGCCATCCCAGCCGGGTAAATGAGAGATTGTACGAAGTGCCTGAAGGTGCATAGTTGTACCGATTGTCGACGGCCAGGGAGAGCCCAGGGCTCAGCCGAAATTCGACTCCTCCGCCAAAGATCATCCCCAGGTCGATGCCACCCTGTCCAGCAGGGATACCGGCGGCCTTCAGCTCGGCCGCGGTGGCGACCTGGCCGCCCAGTAGAGCGCCGGAGAGTGGCGAATTCGATCCAAAGAAAGCTTGCAACAGACTGAGGACGGCGGGCGGAAGGTTTGCGTTCTCGCGCAGGGCCGATGTTGTGACTTGGTTACTGACGGTGACATAGGCGCCGAGGCCGGCTACGGCATAAGGACGAATGTGCCGGCGGTCCCATGCGGTCAGGTCGTAGCGCAGTGAGAGCGGCACCACCTGCAGGGTCTGGGCGCGCCAGTTGGCGGGAACGGTTACGGAGAATGGAGCTGACCCGGTACCGGTGAGGGCCTGTTGGATGTTGGCGGCGCCTCCGCTGGGATAGACCGCGTTGAGGATGCTCAGATTGATAAGCTGGGCGACGTTGGACGTGATGGGCAGATTGCGGCTGTTTTGGGCGAGCCCGATGGAGACCTCGTAATTGAGCCTTCCGGCGGGAAGGATGGCCAGCGGCAAGCTTAGGCCGCCGCCCACGTAACTGCCGCGGTTGAGCGTGAAGGGGCCGCTGTTGCTGCCGCCTTCGAGAAAGGCAATGGCGCCGATCTTGCCCAGGCTGGGAAGCAGTTCCTGCGACTGGGCTTTGACGATCTCGCGACGAGTTGCGGCGGGTGCGGCAACAGGGGCGGCGATGGGTTGAGGCTGTGGGCCGGCTTCGGCGACCGGCTCAGGAGCCGGCAGGGCCGCCTGCAACTCGGCGGGAGAAGTGCCTGCGGAAGCTGCGCGGGCCTGGGTAAGGGCATGAACAATTCGCTCCAGTTCCGCGACGCGCGCTTCGAGCGCCTGGATTCGCTCGGCATCCGTGTCCTTGGTTTGCCTTTGCGCTTGTATCGGCGCGCCGTTCGGTTGCGCCGTGACTGGCAGCGACATAGCTGCGGCGAGGAGAAGAATGATGTAGCGAACGAGCGAATTCATGGAGGAATTTTAGGGTAGTTTGGCTTCTTTCGGGTGTGTCTTGCTGATTCAGGATCGACCGCACCAAAGCCTGGATCCGGACAAGCGGGAACGTATGGGCTGCTCGCTTTGAGCGACGCTGCGATTTGAGGAAACCGGGCATGCGGGTTGAGCATGAGCCACCCAACCCGCATGCGGATGCCTGTTCGGAGTACTGGTCTACAGGCTGCCAAGGATGCCGACGACAGTCGCCGTGCCGATATTGGTGCCGCCGGTAAGGGCGCTGGTCTTGAAGACGGAGTCAAGGGTGGAGGCAGCACCAGCGGTGAGGGTCACGCCGACGTTGTCGATCACCACCAAGAATCCGCCGGAAGTCTGGACATCGCTTGGGTTGATGCTGAGGTTGAACAAAGCAACGCGCCCGACAATTTTGCCATCGACGAGCACCAGGCCCGTGATCGTGGGAGTTTTGGACGTGGCTTCGATATCGAAGTCGCGCAGGTCAACAACGGTGGAACCAGCGGTGAGACGCAGGCCGCCGCTGTGGAGGATCTCGGTGGTGCCTTCGGAGGTGTCAAAGGCTCCGCCAACGATGGGGAAATCGATCACGTAGCCGCTGGACTGCGAATTTCCGATGGGGCTGGGAGTGACCTTGAGCTTGCCAAGGGCGGCAACAAACGCGGGAGAGATGTTGACGGTGGTAACGCCGGTTCGGACGCTCTTGGTCTGCGCGTATCCTGCCAGGGACGAAGCGGCGAGCGTAACTGCCAGGGTAAATGCGATTTTCAACTTAGTCATAAGCACTCCTGAAATGGGATGGAACGAGCAGGAATTGTCGTTCTCATCCAGGCAAACGCCGCTGAGCGCGGCTTTGGATCACAGGGGAGCGTAAATTTTTAAAACGCGAATGGCGGGAGAATTCCGGTTTCGGCGGCGAGCTGATAGAAGTGGCGCAGGCCGGCCAGGCATTCTTCGTCTAAGTCATAGAAAATATTGGTGGTCAGGTACTTGCGAATGGTGTTCGCGGGGATGGGGAGACGTGCGCTCCATTCGAGGACGAGCGCTTCGATATTCCGGATTCCGTTGTCGCGGGATTGGGTGAAATCGGCGGACAGGGCTGAGAGCGAATGGGATCCGGCTGGAGCGATGGTCGACGCGCGAATAGCCCATACAGCGGAAACCCAGGGAGTGCCGGTGAGCTTGATCCATTCTTCGGCGAGGTCGTGGTAGACGAGAGGTTCGCCGGTGCGCTCTTCGCGGTTTTGACGTTCTTCCAAGGCATAGAGGGCGGGATCGCCGATCAGGATGGCGGCGTCGGCTATTTCCAGCATGGGGTCGAGGTCGGGGTAGTGAGGCAGGAAGACAGCGTCGGGGTTCCACCAGCGCTTGAAGAGGACCTGCGTATAGGCAAGCGAGGCGCGGGAGGCGGTGTCGGCGGCGATGGTCTGGATCTCGGTCAGCGGCTGGCTGGCGCGGCGGACGAGCAGGATGGAGCGGACCTTGTGCTTGGAGGCGATTGTGCAGCCGGGGATGATCTTCAGGCCGGGAGTTGTGGCAAGGGCGGCGACCGGGACGAGGCCGATGTCGGCGGCCTGAGGATCTTCGACGGGCAGGGCGAGGCGCTCGGCGCACTGGGCTGGCGTCATCCAGTCGACGCGGTAGCGGTCGGCAAGTTCCGATTTCTGCGGTTCGTGCTCGAAGTCCCACATGAGGGGCGCGGGGTTGAGAAAGCGTATGGCAGCGATGCGAAGCGTTCCGACGGCTGGGGAGGCCGCGAGGACTTCGGCGGGATTGGTGGTCAAGCTCATCTCTTCTTCAGACTACCAAGGCGCCGGGATAGGGAGCACGCCGGTGACAGGGCGGTGGTTGTGCGATGAACAAGCATGGTCTGGGGGTGCAGGGTGCGTGCATTTTTATACGGCGCGATCGAGCCGGCGGATGGAGGATACCGACCAGGAGGAGCTATGGCCAAGTTGGATACGGAAGAGCGAAAACATATCCCGGATTCACAGTATGCGTTTCCGGACGAGCGCAAGGAGCCGCTGGAGAATGCGGAGCATGTGCGCAACGCGGTGGCACGGTTCAACCAGGTAAAGGGAGTTTCCGAGGCGGAGAAAGACGCGGCCTGGAGACGGATCGAGAAGGCTGCAAAGAAGTTTGGAGTGGAGTTGGACGAGTCGAGCCGCAAGGAACTGAAGCCGCAGAAGAAATAGCTGCACCGGGCTCCGGCGGGGATGGATTCGGTAGAGGAGTCTACGCGCTTCGGCTAATAGCGCGGAAAGCTGGTTGGCTGGGGCGGCTCCGGGATGGGTACGAGTTCCTGATTCGGGAACGGCATGCGGGTAATTCGATGCTGAGCAGGGATTCAGATTGACTTGCCACATTGGCAACGGTAGTGTGGGCGCAAATCTCTTTAAGACAGCTCATGGAAGCTAACGACGTCGCTGTGGCATGGCTGTCGAGAAAGCGCGTTGTGAAGGCTGTTGCGGGGCTGGAGCGGACCGGTGTGGTGTCGCTCGATGAAGACCGGCTGGCGTGGTTGGCGCTGGCCTTGACGCCGGGATTGGGGCCGAAGCGGATACTGGAGGGAGTAACGCAGCTGGAGTTCCCTTCGCTGCTATTTGGATTGGGGCTGACGGAAATTGAAGGGCTGAAGTTTCCGGCCCCGGCGGCGCAATTCATCTTTGAGGGTAAGGCGCGGGCGGCGGCGGAGGCGGAGTGGGCCCGAGCTTCTGAGAGCGAGGTGGACATTGTCACCTTTCGTTGTGCGGCATACCCGGAGCGGCTGCGGCAGATTTACGATCCGCCGCCCGTGCTGTGGGTCCGCGGACAGGCGCAACTTCTGGCCAGGGCGTCGATCGCCATTGTGGGGACGCGCCATCCTTCGCCCTACGGGACGGGGATGGCGGAGATGCTGGGGCGGGACTTGGCGGCGCGCGGGTTGCTGGTGGTCAGCGGGATGGCGCGGGGGATCGATACGGCGGCGCACAAGGGCGCGTTGATGGCAGGGAAGCCAACGGTGGCGGTGTGGGGGACGGGGGCAGACGTGATCTATCCCAAGGAGAACAAGCGGCTGGCGGAGGAGATCCTGGCGGGGGGCGGGGCGATTGTGTCGGAGTTGCCGCTGGGGACGTTTCCGGCGCCGCAGAACTTTCCGCGGCGGAATCGGATTCTGTCTGGATTGAGCGTGGGTGTGCTGGTGGTGGAGGCGAGCGAGAATTCTGGAACGCGGGTGACGGCGCGGTGCGCGGCCGAGCAGGGTCGAGACGTTTTTGCGGTGCCGGGGAATGTGACAAACAAGCATTCCTGGACGCCGAACACGCTGATCAAGCAGGGGGCGCGATTGACGGCGACCTGGGAGGATATTTGGGAGGAATTGCCGTCAGACGTGAAACTGGAACTGGAGGAAGCCGCCCGAGCCAGCGGAGAACGGACCGATGAATCGAATTCAGGGTCGGGCGCATCTGATTCGGCGGAACCCGCTCTCAGTGCCCGGGAGGGCATTGTGCTGGAGGCGCTGCGAAAGGATGCAGCTCTGCAGATGGACGAGATTCTCGATCGGGTTGAGATGCAACTGACGTCTTCCGAGGTGTTTACGGCGCTGTTTGAGCTGGAGATGGCGGGACGGATCCGGTCGCTGCCGGGGAAGAATTATGTGCGGCGCTTTTGAGCGCTTGACCGTGCGGGCAGACACGGCTTCGCCGCAAAAGCAATAGGAAAACCGGACACTTCAAAGCCTTCAAAATGACAAGCCATTCATTCCGTCAGAATCTTGAAAAGTCGAAGTTTAAGGTTTGCGCTCTGGGTGGTGATTAGCATTGTTGGGGCGTTCCGTGGTAGCGTCCTGTCACTGTA
>CAILBQ010000467.1 GCA_903832475.1 uncultured Acidobacteriota bacterium
AGGAGAACGAAGGCGCGCGGTGACCGGTACAATGAGGTGAAGCACTTTCCCGATTGCGACATCCTAAAGACGCATGGCAGACGAGCAGAACAAGCCCAAGAAGGCTGAAGACGATGTCAGCGGCAAGGCGTATGACAGCCGGCTGATGATGCGGCTTGCGCGTTATTTGAAGCCGTACAAGTGGCAGGCTACGGTTTCGGTGATTGCGGTGATTTTGAAGGCAGCGTCGGATGTGGTGGGTCCGTACCTGACGAAAGTCGCGCTGGACCGGTATCTGACTTCGCATGCGACGCTCGGCCATGCCGGAGCGAATACCAACTGGCTGGCGAGGCGGCTGAGCGAGAATCCGTTTACTGGACTGGAAGAACTCGCGGCGCTGTACCTGGGAGCGCTGCTGCTGGCGTATGGGTTTGAATTCACGCAGACCTACCTGATGCAGTGGACGGGGCAGAAGGTGATGTTCGACCTGCGGCGGGAGATCTTCCGCCACATGCAGCGGATGCATATCGGGTTCTTTGACAACCATGCGGTGGGCCGGCTGGTGACGCGGCTGACTTCGGACGTGGACGCGATCAACGAGATGTTCACCGCGGGCGTGCTGTCGATGATCGACGACATGTTTGCGCTGACGGTGATGGTGGGGGTAATGCTAGCCATGAATTGGCGACTGGCGTTGCTGACCTTTGCCGTGCTGCCGCTGATCATCGTGGTGACGCACCTGTTTCGCAAAAGCGTGCGGGAAAGCTATCGGAGGGTGCGGGGAGCGATTGCGAGGATCAATTCGTTCACCCAGGAGCACGTCAGCGGGATGAGTGTGGTGCAGCTATTCAATCGCGAGGAGCGAGCATACGCGGACTTCAAGGCGGTCAACGAGCAGCACATGATTGCGTTTAAAGACACCGTGTTCGCGTACGCGCTGTATTACCCGGCCGTGGAAATTTTGTCGTCGATCGCGATTGCGCTGATCATCTGGCGGGGCGGGTTTGGGGTGATGCGCTCGGTGGCTGCGGGAACCGCTGCGGGTAATTTGAAGGGCGTGGTAACGATTGGCGTGCTGTCGGCGTTTATCCAGTACTCGCAGCGGTTTTTCCGGCCGATCATGGACTTGAGCGAGAAGTTCAATATTCTGCAGGCGGCGATGGCGGCTTGCGAGAGGATCTTCAAGCTGCTGGATACCAAGGCGGAGATTGTTTCTCCGGCGGCGGCGAAGGTGGGGGATGGTTCGAACCGGATTGAGTTCAGGAATGTGTGGTTTACGTATCAGAAGCTGACGGATTCGCAGCGGGAGTTGGTTGAGAAAGCGGAGTCAGCGGAGCTGGCGGGGCTAGACGGGATTGAGTGGATCTTGAAGGATGTTTCGTTCACCGTGGAGCCGGGGCAGACGGTCGCGATTGTCGGCCATACGGGCGCGGGGAAGACAACGCTAACCGGGCTGATGATGCGGTTCTATGACGTGACGCGCGGGGCAATTTTTCTGGACGGCGTGGACCTGAGAGAGCTGAGCCTGGAGGCGCTTCGAAGGCACTTTGCTGTCGTCCTGCAGGATCCGTTCCTGTTTACCGGGACAATTGCGGAGAATATCCGGCTGGGGGCAGAGGAGATTACCGAGGCGCGGATGGTGGAGGCGGCTCGGGATGTGAATGTGCTGGACTTCGTCGAGGGTCTGGCCAAGGGATTCGATGAGCCAGTGCTGGAACGCGGTTCTTCCCTGTCGACGGGGCAGAAGCAGTTGATCAACTTTGCGCGGGCGCTGGCGTACGATCCGCGGATCTTGATCCTGGACGAGGCGACGTCGAGCGTGGATACGGA